>CAYIAV010000040.1:2400-8233 GCA_964361505.1 Candidatus Woesearchaeota archaeon
CTAAATTCTTTAAACTAATAAATGCAAACACTCCTAAACAAGTGCCTTTCCAAACTTTGACAGTAGTATCTAGCTTATTAATTATAGAATCAAGTTTCTTAATGACTGCTCTTGTTTTATTAATCTGCCAATCAATCTGTTCAGTATTAAATTGAATTGCCCTTCTTTCAATAGGAATCTTAACATCAACAACACTTCTGCTTATAGCCTTTCCACTTCCAGGTAAAATAGTAATGTAGGCTTGTCTTTTTGTATCAATATCTAAAATTTGCACAGTCACAGTTTTGTCTTTATCAGTTTGTAAAGCAGCAACATCATTAAGCCTAATTGTTTCTCTTCTTCCTGAAACTTCAGCTTGTTCAAAATTTTGTCTTAAAACAATTTTATCAGATGCAATAGATTCAATAATCCAGTTAAAACCCTTATTTTGTTCATCGCTGCCTGAAGCAATAGCATCTCCAGCATTATAAGTTCTCTGGTTAGTATCAATACTTAAAGTAACACTAGCTTTATCTTCTTCCTTTACAATTTTGATAGACCTAAAAATAATATCGACATTTTCATCTTCTAAGAAAGCATTTGCTCCAATAGTGTTAATTTTGCCAGTAATTTCTTCTTCTAAAAACTGTTTCTTATCTTGAGCTATATCATAAAGTCTGCCATCTTTGATATTTTCATAAGCAGAAATAGATTCTCTCTTATGATACAAATTATCCTTTCCAAGAACCCCATTAGCTTCTCCTAATCTGTAATAAGCTTCATTTAATGTTTCCCCTGTAAATCCTTTGCTTATCGCTTCTTCAATCTCCTGAATAGATTTACAATATAGTTCGTTGCTTATTTTACCCAATGCCTCACTATCCTCAAAATCAACATTAAGGCATTTATCATCATCTTCTAATTGAGGCCCTACAGGAATAACCGCACCTACAGCAGGAGCTACATAACCATTCAAAGAATAAAAGTCAGTAACAGCTTTAATCGCCTCTGCTATACTTTTACCATTATTATCTAAATCTTTAATAGCTGGATTTTGGCTATACTCATCCGAACCTTTTGGAAAGATTACAACACTAGAATCTTGTTGTCCTATAGCATTCTGCCACAATACAGTCATATAAGCGTCTTCTAAACTGTTAGGTCTTGCTCTTTTGCCTTCTTGTTTAAAT
Organism: Candidatus Woesearchaeota archaeon; assembly: GCA_964361505.1. Lineage (GTDB taxonomy): Archaea > Nanobdellota > Nanobdellia > SCGC-AAA011-G17 > GW2011-AR20 > JACQNJ01. The sequence continues at coordinate 3,570 of CAYIAV010000040.1, forward strand.
TTTAATTCAAAATATTTTTCAACATAATCGAGTTGTTCTAGTTGGGTCATATCCTGCAATGCACTTTTTGCAACTTTTAAATCTGTCCTAGCACCATTACAAAATTGTATAAGCCCAACACATCCAATTGAATTCTCTTTGCTTGTTTTAAAACTTCCAATAGTTTCAAAAGCCATCACAGCCATTAAATGATTAGGATTTATACCAATTCTACTAGAAATCTCTTCAACTTTAGCAACAAACTGATCTTCAGATACTTGATTATCTGCAGATTCTATAGCAGATTTAAATTTAATATAACCAGCAGTACTTCTATCAACTTTAGTAACATCTTTCAGAGGCCTTACTTCCCCAGTTTTAATATCTAATTCACCAAATTTAACAATCTTCAAACTCTTTCTCTGCCCATCTTTTCCAACTAAAGTGACTTCATCATACAAAGCAATAACTTTCTCATCCTTATCTTTAATCTCAATATTTTTTCTGATTTTTTCAACTTTCCAATTACTTCCAGGATACAATCTTTGCCCTTCAGCTAAATTGTAGATGCCCCCATTAACCAAAAATTCCGCACTATCTTTAGGAACAACAACATTATTCAGTCTAATTCTAAACAAACTATTTTCAACAGGTCCAAATTCTTTTAATCTAATAGGAGCACTTTCATCTCCATTTTTTGTTAGAGTAACACCATGAATCCTTCTATTTCTTCCATCATAAACACTTAAAGTAACTCCATCATCCCTAATTCTGTCAGCTCTAATGTAGCCATTTCTTCCCCAAAAAGAAGTTTTCTCAGCTCCATTCAACCATTCTCTCTCATTAATCTGCTCAGTTAATCTCAAATCCTGAGCACCAAAAGCTCCAAAACTATTCTCAGTATTAAACCTAATATCCATAGTAATCTTTGCATCAATAGTTGGCCCACCAGTTCTCAATAATTCCAGATTATCATCTTTAACTCTAGCTAAAGCAGTATCATTAAACTGAGGCAATTCCTTTTCATCTTTAATTTTTCTCAACTCCAAAATTAAATAACCCATATCAAAGAATCTCTCACCTTTTTCAACAACATATTTCCTATCTCTAGGCTTGACATGCACAACTCTAGAAACTAAATTATTAGTGCTTTCAATATTAGAAATACTTACTCTCTCAATTTCAGGTATTCCATAAAAAGGAAAATTCTCGGGAGCATCTTCCCCAAAAGCCAAGCTTCCTAACGTAGCTCCCTTCAAATACACATAAACCGGAACATTTTGCTCTTCTAAAATATTAGTTGGAACAATAGTTGGCTCTAATTTTCCAACATTAACAATTATAGATTCACCAGTTTCTTCAATAGTATCTGTAAATATAGGAATATCATCCCTAGTAGACTGAGCGCTTGCATAACTAGTGCTCAATATTAAGAATATACAAAATAGCGCAATAAATCTCTTTTTCATGTAAACTCCGGTAATTTAAAGTTTGAATTTAGATTATTAGTTTCTAAAGCTTCATAAATTGAAACAATATTTTCTTGTGTAAGTTCTTTATCTTCAACTAAAGCATAAACTGTCAATTTTCTTGATTGAATTAAATTTTCTCTTGTAACTTCAAAATTAAAAGTATTTCCTCCAATTACATGTTGATCAATCTTACTAGCTTCAAGAGTTTCTTTAGCACAAGTTTCTTTGCTAAGAAAATTGCCAAATAGCCCAGAACCAGGTATTTTATTGCATCTCTCAATTTCTTGAGCAGGAACAGTAACTTCTCCTAATTTTAAAGCAACAATCTTAACATTATATTTCCCTTCCCTCAACTCAGTATTTTTAGCATCAGGATAATTAACAATGATATTATACCCATTTTCTTCAGCAAATTCAATTGTTATCAATTCATTCACAACATCTCTAACAGTTCCTGTTTTTTTATCAATAAGTTTAACATCAATATTCTTAGAATAAATTGGCTTTAGTTCCAAAGTAACACTGCTTGCCATATTGGTATCCACAATTAGTTCTGCTTTATCATAGCCTTCTTTCTCAGCAATAATCTTTCCATTTAAGCATTGAGGAAATTTTTCATTAATATTGCCATTGGTAGTTTTACCAATTAAACAAACAGAATTGAAGCATTGGAAGCTAACATCTGCATTATCCAGTTTAGCTCCATCTCCAAAAACACTGACATCTATAAGATGATTTCTAACACTGCAAACATCAAAAGTGTCATCTTCAATTGAATTAAAATCTACATTATTGACTCTAGGTTGGTTGTTATCGATTACAACCATAAAAGCATACTGAAAAGTGTATCCATTGTCACTTAATGTAACCAAAACAGGATATTGTACATCATAAACAAAATGATAAGTATTCAAACATAAAAATCTTGATAGATACTTCAAAGCTCCTTTTCTTTCAATAACAGAATCTCCTTTCATAATTTCACCCTCATCAGGTATAACATTCATCAAAAAAGGCCAATTAGTAGAATACCTAAAACTAACCTGGGCATCTGTATTAATGTTTAAATCATAATAATTTGAACCGCTATTAGTTTTGACATTGCCTACATTTGTCTGAACAATATTCATAAAATTATTTTCAACTTCACTTTTTTTCCAAGTTTTTGAATCACAATCAAATTCAGCATCGCTTCCTGGAATCTCATCATAAAGCCCAATCATGTCAATAGTTCTTTCTTCAAAAAATAATTTTTCATTTTCCTTTTCTAAAATATCTTGAGCAGTAGAATGAAGTTTTCCTAAAGGAAAGTCTAAAACTAAAGAAAATAAATCTAATTGTGAATTAACTTCATCTTTAGTGACAATTAAAGGGCTTTGTACAGAAGCTAAAACCTTAGTACTCTGAATCTCCACATTAACATTGTTTTCACCTTCATAGCTCACAGAATACTGGTCTAGTTCTTTTAAGTCTTCGTAGCAAGAAATTATATTTTCTTCAATATAAGTTTCTAGTTCTAATTCCATATCATCAACATTAGGAATATCTTGAGTATTGATTCCGTTAGAAGTCCTGTAAAACCAGTAAGGAACATTTAAACCACCATTTCCAAATACGTCTAAGCTGTTACCAAAAGGAACAAGAGGATTCAAAGATACTGAGTTTTCCACGTTAATCCTTCCTCCTTGAGCCCCTAAAATATTAACACCTTCTCTAGCAATATTAGTTATGCATTCCTCAACTTTAATATGAACAGGAAGTGTCTGTGCATTAATTTCAATATTTTCATTAGTTTTATCTAAAAGATTCTTATCACTGATATAGGTAGTTATGAGGAATAAGGCAATTACAATAATGCCTAGAATGATATATACAGTTACTTGACCTCTTTTTTTCAGCATTCTAGTCCCCTTTCCCCTTCTTCTTGATAAGCTCCATAATCTCAGTATTAATATCCTTTTTAATAGAAGCTTTGAATTTCTCCCAAAGTTTTTCATCCTCAATAAGAAGAAGGTACTTTTTCATTAAAAATCTAGTATTTTTGCAATTTATAAATATTTCTTAGTTACTTAGTAAGTTACTTACTTAGTAAGAAATTTATGTTCCTCTCAAAAACTTGACATAAGAATAAAGCAAAACAGCCCAGCCTATCATGTTCATATTAATTTGATAGGCCTTATCAACTCCTTTTTTAATCTCAGAAACTTTATCACTTAAAGAATCAGAATTCTGTAATTTATCTAAAGATATTCTTTTTTTAATTGAATTAAAATTTACTTTATTTAGTTCTTCTTCCATTTTGATATAAAAAAGAAAGCCCTTAGAAATCATGTCTCTGAGACTTTTCATATGTTCAACCTCCGCTTCATTGACTATATCAGGATACATAAAAATAAATTCCTTGTTTCTTAAGATCTTTTGAAATAAGACATTTAGCCTGTTATTCAATTCTAATTTCTTTTCTTGAGATCTTGCCCCAGGCAAGCTATTAAAGATTAAAGTCGCCTCTTTTACAAATTCCTCCTGCCATGCAAGAATTTCTTCTGCATAATGAATATTTATTGACAAAGGTTTATGTGTCTCAGAAACAAGCTTATGCGCCCTGGTAATGTTAATGGGTGCATAATCAGAATCTTTTCTTTCCAATAATGTAGTAAACCCTTCCAAAGTTGGTTGGATAACAGACAAAGAGTTTTTCATAAGCTCAATATCTTGCTCTTTGGTAAAATAGGGTAAAAAATGTCTCCTTACTTTGTCTTCTTTGACAGGCAAAGAAAAATCTTGTTTAATCTCCCTAATCAAAGGAACACTTTCAATGTCAGCTATTTTCGGTGTTAACTGATTTAAATTTTTTAAGTATATCATCTTAAGTGGGCTCGGCAGGATTTGAACCTACGACCTTCACCATTTTGAGTAATACCCGTCAAGGTGACGTCATAACCACTAGACGACGAGCCCTTATAAAACTTAATAATACTAAGTCTTTTAAGTTTTTTTAATTTAATAAAATTATGGATATATCAAAGCCTTTAATAAAAAAAATGATTTATGAAAGATCTGAGATAGAATCAGCAGCAGAATTCTTAAAGCAGGAAATAGCTAAAACTGATGATAAAGAAAAAATAAAGATGTTAATAGATGAATCTTTTTCTATATGAAAGCCTCAGGGGCGATTTGAACACCCGACCTACGGTTTACAAAACCGTTGCTCTA
>CAYIAV010000041.1:0-8153 GCA_964361505.1 Candidatus Woesearchaeota archaeon
ATGTCAATCCATATACTCTTTAAAGAAATCTCAGCAGCTTCTCCCTCTTCTCCACCCTTCTTGCTATCTTCATAATAATCATATCTTTCATCAATAATTCTTAACTCCCTTATCATTTGAAATAAATCTTTAGTCATTTTACCAATAGTTGCTAAATATTGGCTTACTTTATCCTGTTGTAATCCTTTTCTCTGCTCAACAACACCAAAATAGGAGGAAGTTTCACTTGAAGTATACAAGTCGCTTATTTTATGCACTTCAGTAAAGCTAATGCCAGAAGGAGGCCCGCTTTGCAGGAAACTCAAAACCCAGAAATAATATCTTTCAACTCCAGCTCCAGGCTCATCTATCTCTATCCTATACTCCGTTATAGCCTTGCCAAGAATTTTCTTTTTTTTGTCTTCTATAGAATCAACCATCTTTTTAAAAAATATTAAATAGTTGTTACTTTTAAAACTTTTTATTATGTTTAATATACTCTTGCTGATTGTTTTAATTTTTCTGGATCAAATTACAAAGTTCTATCTAACACTTACAACCAATACAGGAGCAGCATTTAGCTTGTTTCAGGGTCAAAGATATATCTTAATAGCAATTTCAATTATAGCCATATTCTTTATTTTAAAATATTACCACGAAAGGAAGTATCAATTCCCACTAACACTTATACTGGCAGGAACAATTGGAAATCTAATTGACAGAATTTTTCTAGGCTATGTAAGGGATTTTATAGATTTGAAATTCTGGCCTATTTTTAACATAGCAGATACTATAATCACTATTGGAGTCTTTCTTTTAGCCTATAAGATATGGAGAGAGAAGCCTAAAAAATGATGCCTCGGTGTGTATAAATGTATATTAATATTTTAAGGTTTCGCTTAACGATCCATAAAAGATTACTCGTAACTTAAAATTTCTTTCTTTAAAACCTCAAATTTCTTATGATTATTTAAGAATTCTTCCCATTCTTTATGATGTACAAATCTCAAAAATATTAATTTGTTTTCAAAAACACAATAAACTATAACTTTATTTTTCTTATTCCCATTTTGTCCTAGTCCAGACCTAAACAAAAAAGCTTTCTCTATTTTCTTTTCAAATTTATGTAAATTTTCAGAATTAATTTTATTTTCATTCAAAATCTCTTTTTCAGTGTCTAAAACTTCTTTATTATTCCTAGTTTCTTTTTCATATTGTTTTGTTTTAATTATTTCATTAATAGTTAATTTAGAAAAATGAGTTAAGTGTTGAGTTTCCATATATTAGTTAAAATAATTTAGTTTATAACATTTCCCCATAAACAGTCTAGTGGGCTCTTTGCACTTTATAGCCAATATCCCTGGCAATTTTAAACTATAAGGGTTTAGATTTTTATCATTTATAAATTTTTATATCGTATCCTCTAAAATTCTGTTTGGCAAACATAAAACTAACATTTGGAACTTTTAATCCTGAAATTTTTCTTAATCTTGATACTTTTTCTATTTTTTCATAAAAATAACTATCGCAGCTAGCAATACCAACTCTACAATTTAATTCCATCGCCCCATCAATTATCCTTTCATCTCGATCTTTGAAAATGCCACTATCCTCAATAATACAGTTCCTTGCTTTTATTAAGCCTATAAACATATCTAATTTTCCTAGGCATATCATTGTATTTTTGATAAGGGATTTGATATAATTACTATATTGTTTTTTAAAAAATGCTTTTCTATCTTCTGCAAAATAATAGGCTTCGCTCCTATTTTCAGCTACCATTCTAAAAGTGTATCCATTAGCCACCATTTTTCTAAATATGTCTCTAAAAATTCTTGCATTTTTTAAACAAATGTCATATCCAATAAATAACTCGTCATTAGCTTGAGACGGGACAGCAATCTTCCCATTTAGTAACAAACTAGTCAATGTATCTAATGTTACATCTGAAACAAATAAACTTTGATCAAATCCATCATGAATTTCATCTAAATTAATTCCATCTGAACCATTGCCGTCTCTAAGATCAATAGACAAATCTTTATAAAGTTCTATTAATGAAAAAAAATTAATTTGTCCATGTCTTCCTGCATATCTCGACATACTCTCATTGAAATCACTTGTTCTAAATATATTATTGATTACAAAGCTTGTATCTGGAACAATAAAATCACAATCTTCTACTAAACTCTTTAAACCTTCAGATAAAGTAACTAACCTAGAGGTTTCATCATTTTCAACTAATTCTGTTAGTGTAGCCATTTTTCAAGTGCATCACCTCTTAATACAACATCACACTTTTTTATGGTATCATTTTCTCTTTTCTCTATCATCTCTTGTTCTGGAAAAATTTCTTGATTTAGAAGAATCAAATCTAGGTTTGAAATTTCTAGATGTGCCACTAAAACCTAAATTATGTCTGGAATAACTAGGTCTTGTAGAATCCCTTCTTGAAAAAGAATCCCTGCTTTTTTGCATTTCTCTCACGAACCTGACTTTCTCAAATTGCGGCAATTGCTCCTTTTGAATCTGTATGCTCCTATCAATTAACACATTTCTAAAATTATCATAGTCTCTATCAGAAAGAAGAGTCACAGCTTCTCCATATTTTCCAGCTCTTGCAGTTCTCCCGATTCTATGGGTATTCTCGCTTGAAGTTTTTGGAGAATCATAATTGTAAACATGTGAAATATTATTAATATCAAGACCCCTTGCAGCAACATCAGTAGCAACAAGTACTTGAACATTTTCTTTTTTCAAAGAGTCTATAGCAAAAGTTCTCCTGTTTTGGCTTAATCCGCCATGAACAGCCATACTCCTTAATCCGTTCAATCGTAAATTTTTGGAAACAGTATCAACTTCCCTTCTTGTTCCGCAAAAAACAATTGCAAGTCCAGGAGTTTTATTTTTTAATAAATGGACTAAAAGGGAAAATTTTTCTTGCTGTTTTACTTCATAATAGATTTGTTTTAAAAGCTTTTTATCAACATGAATTTGTTCTTTTATTACCACAGGATTTCTAAGATGCTTCTTAACAAGATGTTGTATGTCGCTTGACATAGTTGCACTAAAAAGAAGAGTTTGTCTTTCTTTAGGCAGTTGTCTAATAATCTCCTCAACATCTTCAATTAAACCCATTTCAAACATTTTGTCTGATTCATCTAAAACAAGGAATTGAGTGTTGCTGAAGTTAACAGTATTTCGTTTAATATGGTCAAGCATTCTTCCAGGTGTTGCCACAACAATGTCTGCTTTTTTGAGTGCATCTACTTGAAGTTGAATGCTTACCCCCCCATAAACTGCAATAACGTAAACTTTCATAAAAGAAGAAAATTTTGAAAGAGTCTCTTGTACCTGAATAGCTAGTTCCCTTGTAGGTGTCAAAATCAAAGCCTGAACACCCTTTCCATGCTGAATCTTTTCAATGATAGGAAAGCCAAAAGCAGCTGTTTTCCCAGATCCAGTAAGTGATTGCCCTACAACATCTTTACCAGCCTTAATTTCAGGGATACATCTATTTTGAATAGCAGTTGGTTCTACAAAACCGCTTTTCTTTATTGCCTTAACTATGTCTGCATGTAAGTTTAATTTTTCAAATCCCATAGGAAAAAAGGCTCATGAATCCCTTATAAAGCCTTGCTTTTTCAATTCTGGTAAATTTTCAGCAAAATTTTTATACTAAAGAATCATTAAAAAATCAATGAAAAAAAGGGTGATTGTTCTATTTATGATCTTATTAGTTCTTGTCCCAATAGCACTTGCTCAATCAATAGAAAATCCAATTAAAAAAGTAACTCATCACGCTGAGCAATATGAAGTCGGGAATATCAATTATGCACAATTAATAGTCTACATAACCTCTTTAAGCCAAGAAATGGCAGAAGAAATGGGAGCAACAGCTGGAGATAGCCATAACCCAGTGCTGACCATGGAGCAGTTAGAGTCTTCTTTAGGGGAGCCAACAGAATCAACAAAATGGGTTTGGGTCGAGGGAGAAGAAAGAGAAAAAAAGTTAGACAAAGAAGTTCCAGGATGGAGAAAAATTATCTTTGATGGTAAAAAAATTCAGATTTGGCTTAATGCCTGGCCAAATATTATTTCAAAAAATGAAGAAGACTTGCTTTTCTATCGTTTGCATTTAGATATAGTATTCAAAAAGCCAGAAGAGCAAATTGATATAAGCAGCAAAATTGAAGAAGTAAAATTTCTTGCTGAAAAGTACAAAGAAAATCAAAATAATGAAAATCTAGAAATTCTTGCTAAAGAAAGTGTTAATGTAGAGCAGTTGTTTAATTCACATTTCAGCCAAAATCCAGGAAAATGTGAAGAGGTAATGAGCAATCTTTTTGGAAGTGAAAATAAAAGAGAAAATAAGAAAACTCTTGTAGAAGATATTTCATTTTTTGAAGGAAATAACTTTGAAACTCGTCTTAGATTAGAAATGTGTGATGAATGTGATTGGTCTGGGATAAATCTTAATATGTGGTTTGAAGGTCGTGGTAATTTTGAGCATCCAGATGAAAGCATAGATTATAATCCAGGCTCAAAAAGAAAATTTGAAAGTTTCTCTCATGAAGATTTCAAAAAAGAAACAACAGCTATAGTAGAAAAAACAAAAAGTCAAATAGCTGAAGGGAATTATCAATCTGCTGTGGATACTATGCAGGAGCTTAGAATTCTAACAGAATCTTGGAACGAGAAAGCAAATGATGTATGGAAGGAATTTGAAGAAAAGTACAAGATAAGTTGGGAATCTATGACTCAGGAAGAAAGCGAACAGTGCAGTAAAACCTATTGCTGGATTAAAAAGGAGCAAGAAAGAAGAATAGCAGAACAAGAGTTAAGAAATGCAAATTATCAAGATAGAAAAGAATTTTACTTGAACTTGTTCTCTGATTATGAGAAAAAAGAATTTTATTATGAGCAGGAAGAATGGGAAAAAAAACTTGTCGAAGAATTCAAGGAATTTGGCGAAGAAATTTGCAGTAACAACATTGATGACAATGACAACAAACAAGTTGATTGCTCAGACTCACAATGTGGTGGAAAGGTTTGTGGTTATAATGTTATAGCATTGGAAGAAGGCAATACAACTATAGAGCAAAAAATAGAATTATACTGCATCTCTGGATCTTGTCAGGCAAAAGAAGAAATTGTAAAGGAAAAAGTTGCTATTTGCGGAAATCACATTTGCGAAGAAAAAGAGCAGGAAACTTGCGCAGGAGATTGTGCAGCATGTTTTGAATACAATCCTTTAAAATGCTCAGGTAATGTAATCTTCTCTGGTGAAGATGATAAAGGTTGCCCATTAGAGCCAATCTGCTTGGCTGAACAGCAATCTTGCAATACTAATGATGATTGTACAAATCCTTTATGTGGAGCCTCATCTTGCATAGAAGGTATTTGTCAAGTCACAGAGCTAACAGAATGTAAAGAGCCAGAGTGTGTTGATGGCCAAGAAAAAATTCAAGATTGCGAATCTGGTGAAAAATTAGTAACAGAAAAGTGTATCGAAAGTTTATGGATAAAAACAGATCTAGCTTGTGAAGTTCCTAAACCTAAAATAGAAGAGCCTGTTGAAGAAATAACTAAAGAAGAATGCGTTGTAAAAAGTGATTGCGGAAATGATAATGATGTTTGTAGTAATGGAAAGTGTGTTACCCTACCAGAAACAGCTGAAAATATAGAACCAATAGATGAAGAAACAAAAGAGCAGCAAGAAGAGCCTAATGAGCAAGAGCCAATAGAAGAATCCAACGAAAAAGAGACTGTGGAATTGCCTCAAGAAGAGCAGGTCATAGAAGAATCTCAAGAATCTCCTGAGCCAGTAATAACTGGAGAGGTCACATCTTCTTTCTTTAGAACATTAGCACAACTCACAGGTCTTACATCTCACGAATCTGCACAACAAGAAACTCCTGTTGTACAGGAATCTCCTCCTCAAACAGAAAATCCAAGCACAAATGATTCTCCACCAGAAAACATTGAACAACCAAAAGAAAATGCGATTGGACAACAACCTGAAAATTTTATTAATGAGCCTATTGAAGAAAGCAGAACTGATGAACAAGACAGAGAAGAAAGACGCGATGAGCAAAATAGAGAAGAAGATAATAGGCGTCGTGAGGAAGAAGATAGCAAAAGAAGAGAATCAGATTGTAAAGATAGATGTGGAAGAGAATGTTATGACAGAGAAGTTAGACCCTGTACTGAAAAATGTATCAGGGAAGAATGTGGCAATGAATTAGAATGCAATGTCGATGATGTCAGGATTAGCTGCGAAAGCAAATGTGAATCTGAAAACAACATTCCAGTTTGCAATGATGTATGCTTTAATAAATGTATAGAAGGAAAAGAAACATGGATAGAGCCAGAAAGGGAGGAGCATAAAGAGGAAAAATTCGTTTTTACTGCTGGCGGATCTTGCAGAACTGCTCAAGGTAAAAAAGAAGGTTCTATCTGGTTTGGAGGATGGGGGGAAAATTTTGATGAATTCCACTTAATAAAAAATAAATACCAGTCTCGTGGCGCATCAGATTGGTGTGAAAGGGACATGGAAAATTTATTAAAACAAAGAAAAGAATTAGAAGAATCAATGAACGAAGAATTCGCATATTGGTTCTTTGAAAAATATGTTGCTAACTCTGCCCAAGATTGGGAAAAACACATTTCAGGAATATTTGACCTTTATTGGAGAGATGTCGATATCTCAAAACAAATAGTAGAAAGGTCACAATGTCTTAAAAATTATGAACTCCCAGAGCATGAGTTAATAAATTTCAAATATGATACAGAATATGGCAGTGTAGAATTCTGGGAAGAAGTTAAAACTACAAAACTCTATGAAAATGGCAGCGAATTCCAAATTATCTCACCTTACATGAAAACCTGGCTTTTCCCATCAAAGGAGTTTTTCAAAAATGAAATGAAAAAATTAATGGAAAGACACGAAATTCCCGGTCCACAAGGAGAAGCAAAGAGAAACACACCAACCAAAGAAGAAATGAAAAGATTTATGGAAGATGACAATTTCATAGAAAGAGTAAAAGACTTTAATGAGAAGTATGGAGAAAATCTTGTTGTCCAGTTTAAAGACTTTAATACTGGTGAGGTCGTAATTAACATTTACATGAGAATAAATGAAGAAGAAGTTATGTATTTTGAACCAATGCTGCCTTCTGAAATTCCAGCTGAAGACGTTAGAATCGAATTCGATGTTAATAAGCTCCTTGATATAATCGAGTATGAAGAAAAAGGTAGAATTGAGCTTGAAAGCCCACCATGGGATAAAAGACCAAGAACTGGGTTTGTTAAAAGTGTGACAGATGGTGCAAGGATGTTCTTCATGTTCACGAGTTTAATGAATTCAGCACAAGCTAACCCAGAATCTGCAGAAGGAGATGCAAAGTTTTTTGTAAGAAATTTCTTTGAAATTGTTATGGAAGAAGATAACAAGAATAAAGAAGGTCCAGAGCAAGAATTTGATGAAGAAAATCTCCCAGAAGGTTGGGAAGACACACGAGATTAATTTACACCCACATTTCTCCGCAAACCTTATAAGCAAGTTCTAAGTTCAATGGACTTCCAATGGAAATTATTACAATAGCTTTAAGGATGCTGGTAACTTTCTTGTTTTCTCTGGTTATAGGAGTAGAACGGCAAAGATCCCATAAACCTGTGGGATTTGGTACTTTTATTTTCGTTGCATTAGGTGCTTCTGCTTTAGGTGTATTTGCAAATCTCAATAATCCAGCAAATGAGCTTGTATTGCTGGCATCAGTTGTAACTGGTATAGGCTTCTTAGGTGCAGGGGCTTTAATTAAAGGCTCAGATAAAGTATTTGGCTTTACAACAGCAGCAACTATCTGGCTTTTTGCTATATTTGGTTTTATGATCGGTGTAGGAGAATACGTTCTTGGTTTAATCATTTACTCCTTTGTTTGGATAGTCTTAATTTCAGACAAATATCTTGAAACAAAAGAAATAGGCTCTCATCAAAAAAAATTAACAGTAGTGACAAACAGTATTATAGACGAAGAAAAAATAAATAAGTTGCTTGATTACACAAAAAGGCACAAGGTTCTCAGCATAAGTATTAATAAAGAAACTAATGAAATGCAGTTATCTTACCTAATTCAGGGCACAAAATCTGATTTAAACAAAATGCTTCTTGA
>CAYIAV010000042.1:0-8119 GCA_964361505.1 Candidatus Woesearchaeota archaeon
TATCTCAATTCTTTCCAGAAGTAGACAGGAAGGAAGCCGAACAAGTTGAAAAGGATGTAATTGAAATGGTTGATAATGCAAGGTAAAGCAATAAAACTATGTAATTTTGAACGCAAACAACGCAGAAACCTGCTGGAATTGTTTCAGATTGGCAATGAAGCTCTCAAAAATAATCATTTTGTAAAGACACAGAAGAATTAGAAAAGGATATAAAGGAAATTATAAACAGTGCAAAATAAGATGGAAAAGAAAATAAAAGTCAAGGGCATGCACTGTAAAAGCTGTGAAATCTTAATACAAGATTCACTAAATGACCTTGGGGTTAAATCAAAAGTAAATCATAAAACGGGTGAAGTTTTAATTGATTTTGATCCAAAGAAAGTAAAAATTGAAGATGTCTATAAGTCTATTAAAGAAAACGGATATGAAATTTTGAAATGAATACTATAAGACTAAAAATAACAGGAATGCACTGTGAGTCATGTGAAAAAGTGCTAAAAAAGAATCTTCTTAGAGTAGAAAATATAAAAGATATAAACTTAAGGTACAACAATGAGATTGCAACAATTATGTATGAAAATGCTATAGACGCAAACAGAGTAATAGACGTAATAAGAACAGCAGGATATGATGCTACAGTCATGAATGGTGATTCAATTAACGAAACTATGAATTTTAGAAGATACTTAGAAGATATAAAACAAAGTAATAGGCTTGAAAGAGAGGTAATATTAATTGCAATAGGGATATTAATATCTTTAGTATTGCTAGAATTAATAGCCTACTTTGGATTTTTTAAAAACATCCCCGATTTCTTTAGCAAATATGGTTATTATATAATCTTCTTAATAATAAGTGTAGTAATAACAGGCGCTTCAATATGGCATGCCAAAGCGTACGGGAATCGCTTTAGTTGCATGACTGGTATGATGATAGGTATGACCACAGGTATGATTTCAGGGTTTCTTATAGGAATATTGATAGGCGCTACAAATGGAATGTTTATTGGTTCAGTTGCAGGAATATTAGTTGGTATGTCTGTAGGTATATGGACTGGGAATTGTTGTGGTGCTATGGGAACAATGGAAGGCATGATGGCAGGCTTAATGGGGGGATTAATGGGGGCAATGACTAGTCTAATGTTGTTAAATGACAACTTGAAGTTGATAATACCTATTTTAGTTTTAGCATCATTAATTATATTAATTGGTTTAGATTACACAATTTACAAAGAAGCCAGAAATGCTAAGTTTAATAAATATGAATATTTCCCTTACATTACATTTTGTTTTATAATCACAATAGCCTTAACCTTTTTAATGGTATACGGTCCTAAATCAGCTTTATTTGGATAAAATGGAAGAATCAATAAAATTAAAAAAATCAACTGTAATAACTTCAGTTTGTATATTAATCATAGGATTATTCATATTTTTTGCATTTAGAGGATTTAACTCAGATGATACATTAAATGGAGATCTAGTTAAAGGAGGGGAGCCAGGTTCTAATCAAGTAATAAATGAGGATGATGTTCAAATTGTTAATTTGGGTGTTGCCAACTACAACTATGATCCAGAAACCATAACTGTTCAGGCTAATAAAAAAGTAAAAATCGTAGGGAACATGCAGCAATTAAAGGGATGTTTGAGATCATTCACAATACCTAATTTAGGTATAAAAAAAATTTTCACAGAAAGTGATAATATTTTAGAATTTATGCCGGATAAAAAAGGTACATTCGGGTTTTCTTGTTCTATGGGTATGGGCATAGGTAAATTAATTGTAAATTGATAAAACAAGTTTTCAAAAAACCTTATGTATATTATTTTAGTTTAGTATTCTTAATCTATTTAATTTTAAATATAGCCTTTAGTCAATTTTATATAACTGTTCAATATATTCCAAAATACCTAGAAACAATTAAATGGCAGGAATTAATTGTCTCAGCTTTACTATCTTTGGCCATAGGTTTCTTAGTCTCTTTAAATTCTATACTTGTTTATCTAAGATATAAAGAAAGAAAAAATATTAAAAAACAGACTTTTTTTGCAAGTTTAGGGATAATAGGTGGATTTTTTACTGGGATTTGTTCTGCATGCGTAGCAGGTTTATCTCCTCTCATTTTTAGTTTATTTGGCATAAGCTTCAGTTTTCTCTCTCTGCCTTTAAAAGGAATAGAAATCCAGCTTTTGGTTGTTTTAATTTTGTTGATTAATTTATATCTCTTAAAAAAACATTAGCATTTAGTACAATGCTTACAACAATAAACTAGCTTCTTTCCTTTAACAACTTTTTCAAACCCATTCTTATAAATCTCACAGTCGCAATTAGCGCATTTTCTAACTTTATATGTTACCAAAGATTCTACTAAATTATCACATCTAGTTATTAAATCTTCCACAAATTTCTTCCCTTTCCGTGTAATGAAATATTTTTTCTTATCTCTTGCTTCTATTTTTTTATGTGTAATAATCTTGTTCTTCTCTAGAAGATTCAAAAATGGATAAACATGCGCAGCACTTATTCCCCTGCCAAACAAGCTCTCAAGTTCTTTTATAATCTCATAACCATGCTTGGGGTTTTTATTTAATAAGACTAAAGTGTAAAACTTTATTAAGCTATTAATCTTTAAATCAGCCATATTCTAGTTAAGACCATAACGTTTATATACTTTTTGATATATCAAAATTAGATATATAAGGGCAAGAATATGAAAAATACAGTTACAATATTAATATTATTGTTAGTTATCTCTACAGCTAGTGCAGAAAAAGATAACTTTGAATCAGCGAGAGAGTTAATAAACAGCAAAATGTCATGTGACAATTTAAGCTTGAATCAGTTAGAGTTAATAGGAGACTATTATATGGAACAGATACATCCTGGAGAAGCTCATGAATATATGGATAATATGATGGGGGGAGAAGGGAGCGAGAGCTTAAAACAAGTTCATATAAATATTGCACGCTCTTTTTACTGCGGGGATTCATATGCCATGTCACCAATGATGATGAATTCTGTAATAGGCAGACCTACTGGAATGATGGGTAATTATAGAATGATGGGTTATCCCGGTTATTTTGGTATTTGGGGGCTAACATCGTTTTTATTTTATGTAGTCCTAACAATCTTAATCGTATGGGCTGTAATCCACTTATCCCAAAAAAAGCAGAGGAATAAATGAGTAAAAAAACCGAATTTCATGTAACAGGCATGCACTGTGCAAGTTGCTCAACAATTATAGAGAAAGCTTTATTAAAAACACATGGTATACAATCAGCAAATGTAAATTTTTCTACAGCTAAGGCAGTAATTTATCATGATGAAAGCTTAACAAATGAAGATTTAATTAAAGTAATAAAAAATAAAGGATACGATGCATCAGTATTAGAAGGAGATATCTCTCAAAACCAAAAAAAATTTCATGAAGAAGAAATTAAAATTCTTAAAAGAAAATTCTTATTGAGTCTGGATTTTACAATTCCTATTGTAGTCATAGGAATAATTATGTGGCTGAATATAGAAGTTCCTTACAAAGATTATCTTATCTGGTTATTAGCAACCCCAGTGCAATTTTTCATAGGTTGGCAATTCTATTTAGGTACATGGCACGCATTAAGAAACAAAACAGCAAATATGGACACATTAATTGCTGTAGGGACAACAGCAGCCTATCTCTATAGTGTTTACGTTATTTTGTTCAATCCCAAATTAGGCCAATACTTTGAGGTCTCTGCAATTTTAATAACATTAGTCATAATGGGGAAATACTTGGAAGCCTTAGCGAAAGGAAGAGCCTCAGATGCCATAAGCAAATTGATGAGTTTAACTCCTAAAACAGCAAGAGTAATAAGAAAAGGCAAAGAAATAACAATAAGTTCAGATGAAGTTTTAATAAATGATGTTATCATAGTAAAACCTGGAGAAAGGATTCCTGTTGATGGTGTTGTAATGGAAGGAAATTCTTCAATTGATGAAAGCATGATTACAGGGGAATCAATCCCTGTTGAAAAGAAAAAAGGCTCTCTTATTTACTCAGGAACAATAAACAAACTAGGAAGTTTCAAATTCAAGGCAACCAAAATTGGAGAAAACACAACTTTAGCAAGGATTGTAAAATTAGTTGAAGATGCCCAGGGAAGAAAAGCCCCTATACAAAGATTTGCAGACGTAATCTCTTCATATTTTGTCCCTATTGTTATTTTAATTTCAATAATAACTTTTCTAAGCTGGTATTCCATTTTTGGAGAAACAATATCTTTTGCTCTAATTACTGCAGTAGCAGTTTTAGTAATAGCTTGTCCTTGTGCTTTAGGCTTAGCAACCCCTACAGCAATAATGGTGGGAACAGGAAAAGGAGCTCAAAATGGAATTTTAATAAAAGGGGGAGATGCACTGGAAGCAGCACATAAAATAAAATATGTTATTTTTGATAAAACAGGAACAATCACAAAAGGGATTCCAGAAGTAACAAATATTATTTTAGCAAATAAACTTTCAGAAGCTAAAATTTTAGAAATAGCAGGAAGTATTGAAAAACAATCAGAGCATCCTTTAGCAGAAGCAATAATAAAAAAAGCAAAAGAAAAAAGGATTACATTGCAAAAAGTTTCAAATTTCAAGGCAATACCCGGTCATGGAACTCAAGCAAAATTCAAAGGAACAGAATATTATCTAGGAAGTCCTAAACTTATGAAAAAATTAAACATTTCTTTAACAAAAATTATAGGAGAAGTTAATCAGCTTGAAGATCAAGGAAAAACAATAATGATTCTTGCGAATAAAAAGCAAGTTTTAGCTATAATTGGTGTTGCTGATACAATCAGAGAATCTGCAAAAACAGCTGTAACAAGATTAAAAGAGATGAACATTGAAGTTTATATGATAACAGGGGATAATGAAAGAACAGCACTTGCTATAGCAAAACAAGCAGGAATTCAAAATGTATTTGCAGATGTCTTGCCTGAAGACAAAGCAAATTATGTAAAGCAACTGCAGGAAAAAGGAAATGTAGCAATGATTGGCGATGGAATTAATGATGCTCCTGCAATAGCTCAGGCAGATATAGGTATAGCAATGGGCTCTGGAACTGATGTAGCTATGGAAACAGGCAATATTGTCTTAATGAGAAATGACCCAGAAGATGTTCCTAAAGCAATTAAATTAAGTAAAGTAACAATGGCAAAAATCAGGCAAAATATGTTCTGGGCATTGATTTATAATGTCTTAGGCATTCCAATAGCAGCAGGAGTATTATACACATCTACAGGTTGGTTATTATCTCCAGTAATAGCAGGAGGAGCAATGGCATTAAGTAGTGTAAGTGTTGTTGGCAATTCTATACTTTTGAAATATAAAAAATTATAAAATCATACTTTTCTCAGGACATCACAAAAAATAGAATACCATAAAATTTAAAAACCCACAAAACAAGTGTCAGATAAAGAAGTTGCTTATTCTTAATTATCTGACTAATAAAAAATAAAAAAGGGAGTATATAAAATTATCGAAAATGAAAGCAATAAACAAATTAGTACCAGACACTAGCATAATAATAGAAAATTTAGTAAGTAAAAAAATAGAATCTAATGAATTTTCAGTAAAAGAGATAATAATTCACGAAGCAGTTTTATCAGAATTAGAGCATCAAGCAAATGCAGGAAAAGAGATAGGCCATCTAGGCTTAGAAGAAATAAAAAAGTTGCAAAATTTATCAAAAACAAAGAGATTTATCTTATCTTTTCAAGGAAAAAGGCCAGATGCTTCTCAAATAAGACATGCTTCTTTAGGCGAAGTAGATGCTTTAATCAGGGACTTAGCTTTTGAATTAAACTCAACATTAATCACAGGAGATAAGGTCCAAAGCAAAGTTGCAGAAGCAAAAGGCATGGATGTTATGTATGTAGAACCGTTAATCCAAAGAAAGCAGCTAACTATTGAAAAATATTTTGATGAAACAACAATGAGCTTACACATAAGAGAAAACACAATTCCTTATGCAAAAAGAGGAATGCCTGGTAATTGGCAGGTAGTTCAAGTAGAAACAGAGCAAACATTGCCAGGAGTAGTTGAAGAAATAGCAAAAGAGATAGTAGAATCAGCAAAATCAAGCAAACAAGGATTTATTGAATCTGAAAGAAGAGGTTCAACAATAATCCAGTTAGATAACTATAGAATCTTAATTACAAGGCCTCCTTTTTCTGATGCATGGGAAATCACAGCAGTAAGGCCAATAAGGAAAACAACATTGGAAGATTATAGTTTAAGTGAAAAATTAATGAAAAGAATAAAAGTTCAGGCAGAAGGAATTTTAATTGCAGGTTCTCCTGGTCACGGTAAATCTACTTTCGCTGCAGCACTAGCAGACTTCTATGCATCTCAAGGAAAAACCGTTAAAACTATAGAAAGTCCAAGAGATTTGCAAGTAAGTGAAAATGTTACTCAATATTCTATTCACCATGCTTCAACTCAAGAAATCAGGGATGTTTTGCTGTTAAGTAGGCCAGATTATACCTTATTTGATGAAATGAGAAATCTAGATGATTTCAGGCTATTTGCAGATTTAAGATTATCTGGTATAGGCTTGGCAGGAGTTGTTCACGCAACAAAAGCAGTAGATGCAATTCAAAGATTCATAGGAAAAATGGAGTTAGGTGTCATTCCTCAAGTCATTGATACTGTTTTGTTCATCAGATCAGGAAAGGTTCAAAAAGTTTTAAGCTTGAAAATGGTTGTTAAAGTTCCAACAGGAATGACAGAAGAAGATTTATCCAGACCAATAGTAGAAATAAGAGATTTTGAATCTGATAAATTAGAATATGAAATCTACAGTTATGGAGAAGAAACAGTTGTAGTTCCAGTTGATGAAACAAAAGCAAAAAACCCAATGCTTGAATTAGCTGCAAGGCAAATTGAAAAAGAATTCAGCAACATAGCTTCTGAAATAAAGGCTGAAATTACTGGAAACAGAACTGTAAACATTTATGTCCCAGAAGACGAAATAGCCAGAGTTATTGGAAAAGATGGAGAAACAATAAAGAAATTAGAAAAGAAAATAGGCTTAAGCATCAATGTAGAGTCATTAAAATTTGAAGAAGAAAAACGAGAAATAAAATTCAATAATGGCGAGAACAAAAAATACGTTTGTTTCTTTGTTGATCCTCAATTTCGAGGCAGAACAGCAGATATTCATGTAGATGATGTTTATTCATTTAGTTCTATTATTGGAAAAAACGGAGATATTAATATCAATAAAAAAAGTAAACTGGGCGCTAATTTAATGAAAGTAATCAGTGCTAAAAGAAAGATTAGAATGTTTATATGAACAAACTTCTATACTTGATAAACAAATAAACCAAAAGCACTAAGAAAGCAACAACTGCCCATTTCATTAGTTCTTTTATGACTAAAAATATAACAATAACAACTAAAAGTCCTATAAAAATATATTCTGGAGATAAAAACATAATTTACTTCAATTTAAAAACTATAAAAGAGTTTCCAATAAGTTTTAGAAAAGTTTAAATACAAGTAAGAATAATCTTACTATGAAATAAAATGGAAATAGCTTTAACAAAAATGAGTTCAAAAGGACAAGTTGTAATCCCTGCTGGAATGAGAAAAGACATGAAAGCGGGAGATAAACTTATTCTTATTAAGGAAGGAAATAGCGTGATAATGAAAGTGGCTAGCAAAATGGACGAGCAATTAAAGGAAGATTTAGAATTTGCCAGAAGAACTGAAGAAGCTTGGAAACAGATTGACAAAGGGAACTATAAAAGTTATGACGCCAAGGAATTCTTGAAAAAACTTAAGCAATGGTAGTTGTTAATATATCTGAAAATTTTGAGAATATACACAAAAAACTAGACAAAAGCTACAAGATAAGGGTGGAAAAAATAGTTGAAAAAATCATTGACAATCCAGAAATAGGAAAGCCCATGAAAAATGTAAGAAAAGGAACAAGAGAAGTTTACTTGAAACCCCTTAGATTATCCTACTCCTATTCTAAAGAAGAGAATACAGTAACTCTCCTTGATATTTATCACAAAGACGAGCAATAACCTTTCCAATATTCTTTTAAATCTCTTTAATTCTAAATTATTGATGCCCGGGTAGC
>CAYIAV010000043.1:0-7833 GCA_964361505.1 Candidatus Woesearchaeota archaeon
CAATATCCTGCTAAAGGCGGCCTTCTATATTTATCATTGCAGCTAACACATCTAAATTGTTGCATGGAAAATTTTCTCAAATTTCCTTTAATATCCCTAATAAAATGTCTATCGATCACCAATTTCGCAACATCTGCCTCATCTACGGCTCTTATTTTCTCGGCAATTTCTAGTTGGCCTAAAACTTTTTGTTGCATATCCGGTATGGACTTATAAGCGCTGCAAACAACACCATTATTAATATCGCTGGTATCATGAGTAAACTTCCATCCAGTCTGCTCATTTTCTTTCCCCAGTCTATGCCTTAACTGCTCAACTTCTACTTCCCATGGAGCTTTATATTCTTGAGCACATTCATAAAGCTTTAATGGGTAAAAAGATGCAATATCCACATCAAAAGCCATGTCATCAATCTCACTAGGAATAAGTGTTGAGCTTAAAACCAAGGGAGCATCCTGTGTAGCTCCTCTATGTGCAGGCAAATAAGCTCTAGAAAAATTAAGTAAAGCATCTAAAAGAAGAGTAAAAGCAACTTCATCTCCATCACAATCCCTTCTGACAGCACAATGCAACATAGGATGCGCATAAAACCCCTGAGTATTGCTAAATCCGACTATTCTGCAAACAATACCTGCAGAGATATGTGGGGCTATTGCCAAAACTAAATGTCCTACAAGATCCTCTCTACTTTCTACACAGTAAAAAGAGTCTTGCCCATAGACATAGGTTAGCAAATCATCTATAAACTTACTTGATCTTAAAAGAACATCATCTGCACCCTCATCTAAAGAATCCTTACATGAAGGAATAATAACATCTTGAGGTTTAAGCTCAACAATCTGGGTATCCTCCTCTAAAACATTCCCATTCATGTCATGGGTATAACCTAACTCTCTAAGTTTTTGCAAACAAACTCCAATTTCAAATGGCTTAAAATGAGTAAGAGTTAACTCAGTCGCATCATATCTAATAGTTCCATCCTTATTGACATACACCTCGTGTACTGCCCTTAAAATTCCTTTCATAAGGTTTTCTGGAACATGATCCTTGCTGCTTAATCCTCTAACCCCCTTTATAAGGTCAGGCAATCCTGCTAAACTTAGCTTATTCTGGGAATAATCTAAATAATCCCTAATCGGAATTTCTCTGTATCGAAAACTCTTTTTGGCATCTTCATGCGAACAGGAGATAACATCTTTATTGCATAATGAACAAGAATAAAATTTCTCAGTTTTGTCATTACATTTAATGCAAACAGGATAAATAGAGTCAATATTACAACTCAGACATTTATACAAGGGAAAATCTCCCAAAATATTGCCTTTTTCAATAGCACTCTGAAAAGATCTCATTCTTCCCCCTTGTTCACCTACGGGAAAAAGACAATGAGGACTCCCAGTAAGTTTTCTCAGTTTAGCTTTTTCAGGTCTTCCCATTCTAGCCCCAATAAAAGTCCCAGATTTATCTCTTATCTTCACAGTGCAAATTTTATTCACGATGTCTAATCCATTTTTAGAATCTTTCAATGAATCATGATCAAAAACAAAGTTATTCAGAGAAAAAGAAAAAGCCTGTGCATGCTCTCCGCTGATAATAACATGGCTTTTGCCAATAACAGAATGAGGTACTCCTAATAACTCCAAAACTCTTTTTGGATCAGTGTCTTGAAGTGCAGAAGCCAGATCATAGGTAAAGGGTAAGACAATATTTTCATTTTCAATTCTTCTCTCTTTAGTCCAAGAAACTAAGCTAGAAAATTGCTCAACATTAATATCGGCCCAATGATAAGTAAATCTTGGAGCAAGTGGGATTTTGAGTGTATTAGAAATTTTAAATGCCTCCTCAAATGAAACAAAAAGAGGATTAGAAGATATTTTCGATAGATTTGGTATTTCTAAATTTTGGGAGACCTTATCAATGTCATTATTAAATTTCTTATCAATCGCCTCTTCAATTTCTCTTACCCACCACTCTTCATTGTATCCACAAGGAACAAGAGGATGTGCCCTATTAAAAAAATCTCCATAACTAACAAGTATGTCCCCTAAGAAAATTATCTCCTCAACATCCGAAGCATATTGTCTAGCATCTTCTGAATTATTCAAGAATAAAACACTTTGGTCTTTCAGTTTGACAATAGGCCCCTCAATTGTATCACAAATACTCAATGCGCTTGCTTTACCAGGCCTTTCCATCTTAATCTGAGTTCCAATAGCAATATAATTATTAACAATGTACATTGTAGCAGGATGAATTGCATTAGAGCTTAATCCTGTATTCCTTGCTCTGCCATAACGCAGCCTAAACCCCCCATTTCTAAGAGGATGTGTAAGGACCGGTCTACCTGCAACTAAATCCTTAATAAATGTAAAATCTGGTTTAATTTTTAACTGGTCTTTGCTTTCAACCTTGGATGCTCCCTTAGACTTAATTTTTTTCTGAATAGCCAAAAACTCCTCCAAAAAATTCCAATGCCCTAAATCAAAGTCCTTCCCCCATTTGTCTAATTGTTTCCATACTTTTGGAGCTTTCTGACATAATCCCTCACCAAGAACAAGGCAAGGTCCATTTCTTATTTTATTAGTTTCAATCCTGCCTAAATCTTTATAGTTACTCACATCATATTTTTCACTAGGGTCTCCATCAATCTGAACAGCAAGACTTCTCACCATAAACTCTAACTCCTCTTCACTAGGTAAGTATTGCAAATTAGTAACTTTTTCATGATAATCATAAAGTTCCGTGGTCATCCTCTTGACCTCTTCATCAGTAGGATCATATTCACTATACCCATTTTTTTTCCTGATATAATCACCTATGATAACAGAAACACTCGCACCTGTACCTCCAGCGCTTCTAATTGGCCCGGAGAAATACAAAGCAAAATATTCTTTCCCATCCCTTCTTTTTTTAATCTTCAATTCTGTAAATCCTTCTAAAGGACTTGAAACAACGCCATTAGTAACATATGCAATTCCTACCCTAATTGCAACTTCCATTGCTTCTTTTTTATCCTTAAACTTGCAAAATTTTTCTTGCGCTATTTCCTCAGAAACTCGGAGAGCTACTCTCCAATTCAACTTCCCATACTCTTTCTCAAGTTCCTGAATACGTTCTACCATGCCACAACTTTTTATTTGAGGAGCAGCTACACTAATCAATCCTTCTACTCTTTCAGCCATATTCTTGGCTATTAGAATCTCTACATCTAAACTAGGATCAATCCCAACTTTACGCGCATTTAACGCAACCATATACGCTTTTTGTAATGCGAAACGCAAAGATTCATGATATGATTTCATTTTTCATCCTCAAAGTTTAAGATTTTTGGTTCTCGGGTTTGTAAATTAACAAGAATTATTCTATTGGGATCAGGAACAATACCTCTTCTTGCTTGATCCTCAGTTTGACCTGTCCAACATCCGCATCCTATCATTGTTATGTTTCTATAGTTATTAATAACAGTTTTATGAATATGGCCGCTTATGAAAAAATCAGGTATCTTGTCTATAACAAGAAAGTCCTCATCTCCAGGAACATATAATGTTGAAGTATGACTTACTGCTAAATGCCTTCTTTGTAAAAGATATTTCATGATAAGGTCTGGTCTGTCAAGCCTTCCATTTCTCCTAACACTATCTACATTTTCAGATAAATAAGGAAAACTTCCACCATGATAAAGAAGAACATTAAATCCAGGAAACCGATTAGTAGAGCCTATGTTGATAAGAGAAGGATTAGTGGTAAAAAAGATATTTTTAAGATTATAAAGGGGTGCGGCAATTTTTGGGTCAATAACCGGTTGAGGTTCACTTAATCTTAAAGCATCATGATTCCCCCCTATGACCACAATATGTAAATCCTTTCTTATTTTAGACATATATTCAGTAAGTTTACTGTATTGTTCATAAATATCTTTGATAATTAAATCCTCTTCTTGTTTAGGATAAATTCCAACGCCTTCAACAAGATCTCCACAAATAAAAAGATATTTCACTTTTTTTGCTATTGCTCTATGCTCATCATTTCCATACTCTCCATTAATCCATGAAACAAATTTCAAGAAGTTATCTTCAAAAAACATTTTGCTCCCCACATGTAAATCAGAAGTAAAAACAACATATTCTTCTAACTCAGATTTCTTTAGCTCATTATTTAAAGGAATATCAGGAAAAAGAATTTCATTAGCAAAAACAATTTTTTCACTGTTTACTCCAACAACACCTACAACTTCATCTAAAAGAACATCTTGGCAAGATAAAAAAAAATCAGGTTTATTTTTATTAACAACTGCAGAAATTGTTCCGGTAAGATCTTCAAGAACTAATATAAGATTTCCATTTTTGCTCAGTTTTTTATCCTTTACTATTCCAATAAGGGAAACAGCACCCTTTTCTGTTCTTTGAAGAACTCTGTTAATAGAAATAGTATTATGCAGCTCTGGTCTATTGAGTAACAAATTTTTTAAGGAATTATATCGTGCCCTAAAGTAATACACAAAATCCATAACCTCTTTTTTTTTATTCTTCTCAACATAGTTCTTGACAATAATAACACGAGAGTTTGATTCAGAAGAAGTCAGTTTACTATCTTGTTTTTCTTTTAAAAATTCTCCAGGATTAGTATAATTTTTTTCTACTCTAGGTTTCTCAAGTTCAAAGTTATTCATTTTGGTTTCATCCTCTAAAAGGGTTTCTTCTGTAAGAATTAAAGGGATAGAAGAAAGAGTCTTGAGTTTTATATAAAAAGATTCAGCATCAAACCTATCAGGCAAATTTTGAAGAAACCCCGGACTAACTAAAAATCCTCTAGACAAAAAAAAATTATAAACTTCCTTTTTATGGTTTATCGTGCTTAACATATTACAAACCAAGACCTTCTCTCAAAGTTTCTTCAATTTTAGGAAGAGTTGATGAAGGTATGCCTAAATTAATCTCTTTTGTTCTTCCATATCTTCCCTTACTCACAACTCTAGCATGAATAATTCCAAACATATCTAACTCTGCAATAATATCACTAATCCTCCTTTGTGTCAATGGTTTTGCACCAACTTGTTTGCAAATGTTTTTATAATAATCATAGACATCCCCTGTAAAAATATGGTTTCCATTAACACAAACTTTTAAAATAGAATATAAAGTAATTTGGCTTTGTTTAGGTTGAGTTTTAACAACATCCAATACAGTATCTTTTTCAATTTTTTCTTCAGCTTCATCAATGTCTTTAATTCTAATGATTTCACTGTTAGCACGCTCTGCAAGTTCTCCAGAAACTCTCAAAAGCTCCAAAGCTCTCCTAGCATCTCCATGCTCTCTAGCTGCGTAAGCAGCACATTTCTCAATTACTCCAGGCTCAATAGTATTTTCACGAAAAGCAATACTAGATCTCTCCCTTAAGATATCTTGAAGTTGAATAGCATTATAAGGAGGAAACACTAGTTCTTCTTCACTCAAGCTTGATTTTATCCTTGGGTCTAAATTATCAGTAAAAAGTAAGTCATTGCTTATTCCTATTATACTTAATTCACAATTTTTAAGCTCTGAATTTATTCTTGTTAAATTATATAAAACTCCATCTCCAACTCTATTTACTAATTGGTCTATTTCATCTAAAACAAGAATTATTAATTTTTTATCTTTAGAGTCAATAGCCCTAACAAATATTTTATAGACTTCTTCTGTAGGTAATCCTGTAGCCGGCACTTTTACATCAAAATTTCTAGCCAACTCAGCCATTAACCTATATTCTGTATCTGCAACTTTTTTTAATTTGCAATTTAAATAACATATTTTTAAATCTAAATTTTTTTTCTTGCTTAAATTATAAATTTGAGAGGTTACGTAATTAGAAACACATGTTTTGCCTGATCCGGTTTTCCCATAACAGAATACATTACTAGGCTTTTCCATTCGTAAAGCAGGTGCAAGAATACTAGCTAATTGTTTAATCTGTTCATCTCTATGAGATATATTGTCAGGAGTGAAATTACCTTGTAATGCTTTTTTATTAATAAAAAGTGGATTTTTAGAGAGATATTCTTCAAAAAAATAAGATAACCCCTTTTTCATGAAATTGGAAAGTATATTCTCCTTATAAGTATTATTATTCAAAGATATATACTCTCCCACCTACATTTCCTATGCAATTCTTAAATATAAAAAAATAAAAAACTAACCCCTTTATTTCAAATAGAACTATAGAATAGTAACAGTACATATAATATATATTTTATAATAGATATAATATAAATATATAATATAATATAGAAAAATTTATATATAAAAATATAAAGAAAAATAAAAAATTATTAATAAAATAACAATATAAGCCTTATAAACCTATTTTACAAAAATTTAATTACTAATAAATAAAAATAAAAATATACTAAAATATCTAAAATAAATCAAATTAGGCATTTTAAGCCTGCAAACAACAAAATAATAAACTAATAAATTTTCCATAGGAAATAAACTCAACTACATAAGTTCCAAAAGAAATAAAGGTGTCAGGGTTAACTAACAATTCAATACTAAAGGTTTAATTAATACTTTATAAAAACAACAATGTTTATAAACAAGTTCAAATTAAAGGTCCAATATGAAAGAAGAAGACAGAAAATATTCTAAACAACTTTTAGGAAAAACTATAGTTTCAAAAGCAGGCAAAAAATTTGGTGAAGCTGCGGATATAGAATTTGAAATGAAAACTGGAGAAATTATTCATATTTTATTAAAAAATCCAACGGGTTATTGTGAAGGTCTTGAATTGGAAAAGAACAAAGATAATCTTCTAATGGTGCCTTTTTCATCTGTAATAGCAATAGGGGATTATATTGTTATTGCAGAAGAAGAGATAATCTAATTTATTCTAAAAATAAATCAAACGAAATTATTTTAAACTATATCTATAAAATATATACTATGGTAAAAGATTTCCTTAATTTCAAATCCACAGGAGAAATAAAAGTCCCAGAAAGAATTATTGATCAGGTAGTAGGCCAAGAAAATGCTAAAAATATAATAAAAAAAGCAGCAGAACAAAGAAGAAATGTTTTGCTTATAGGTCAGCCAGGCACTGGAAAAAGTATTCTAGGACAAGCTTTAGCCGAATTACTTCCTAAGGAAAAGTTAGTAGATGTCCTCTCTTATCCTAATCATACAGATGAAAATGTTCCAAAGATAAGAACAGTTCCAAGAGGGCAAGGTACAACTGTAATAAATAAGGCAAAAATACAGCTCATGGCTTCTTTCAAGAATCAAAATATTATTTTCTTTATCCTAATAATCCTAGCAATTATAACTCCTTGGTGGGTTAGAAAACAATATGGAGACATTTTAGCAGCAGCATCTCTAATCTCATCAATGATCTTTTTAGCAGCATTTGTAATATTTATCAATCTAAATAAAAGAATGAAAATGAATGGGGAGTTTAAAGTTCCTAAACTTTTAATCGATAATTCAAAGACAAAGAAAGCACCATTTATAGATGCAACTGGAGCTCATTCAGGAGCATTATTCGGAGATGTACTTCACGACCCCCTTCAGAGTGGAGGTTTAGGAACACCAGCACATGAAAGGTTAATCCCAGGATTTATACATAGATCTTCTGGAGGAGTTCTCTATATAGATGAAATTGCAAATCTATCACCAAAATCTCAACAAGAACTCTTAACGGCAATGCAGGAAAAGAAATATCCAATTACAGGCCAATCAGAAAGATCTTCAGGCTCAATGACAAGAAGTGATCCAGTTCCAACAGATTTTATTTTAGTTGCCTCTGGAAACTTAGAAACAGTAAAACATATGCATCCTGCATTAAGATCTAGAATTAGGG
>CAYIAV010000044.1:0-7597 GCA_964361505.1 Candidatus Woesearchaeota archaeon
AATCTCTGATTAATTCTTACTATATCTCCTAATTTATGTGTTAAATCATCTTCACTCCTCTCCCCAGATTCTAAAGTAATGCTCGGTCTGACAGTGACAGGAGGAATTGGCAATAATATCAATATCATCCATTCAGGTCTCGCATATTCTGCATTATATCCAAATAGTTTAACATCATCATCAGAAATTTTTTCAAGTCTTGCTTTAATTTCAATAGGGCTTAATCTAATGTCATTTTCAACATAACTGCTTGGTTTTTCAAATTTAATCTTGAATTGTTTAGCTTGGCAATGAGGGCATTTGCTTAAGTCTTTTAAAGTCTTAAACCCCTTAAGTCCTTTTCCTTTAAGATTTTCCTTTAAAGCCAAAACTTTTCCGCATTCCCTGCAAGTATATTTCAAAAAATTAAGAATTTGTTTAACATATTTAATGTGAACAACAGGTCTTGCCAAGTCCATATAACCAAAATGGCCAGAACATTCTTTTAATTTGCTATTGCAGGTCTTGCATCTTAATCCAGGATCGATAACTCCTAACCTTACATCCATTAATCCACCATCAACAGGATACCCCTCTTTATCATAAAGCTCAGGTGTTACAATCTTAACACAGGCCATTTTCTTCATTGTTCTCGGGCTTAATAGACCAAAAACAATACTTTCAATCTTTTTGTAAATATATTCTTCACGCATTTTGTAAGACTCTTATTTTTGTTTTCATTCTAATATTTGCTCTTCAAAAGCAGTTTCGGATAAATACATAATGATTTAAGTTCATCCATTAAAAGTTTAAATGCATAACTTAGTTCTATAGCAGTAATCTCCACATTGCTTCCACATTTCAAGCATTGCTTAACATCTTTAAAAGTATCATTCACAGCTAACATTCCACATTTTTCACAAACATAAACAACAGTTTTATCTGAATCAAACCTTTCTTTTAATAGTAAGCTTGCACCATGAGCTACAAAACAGTCCTTCTCCATTTCTCCAACCCTCAAGCCTCCACCTCTTGCTCTTCCTTCTATAGGCTGTCTTGTTAATAATTGTATCCTTCCAGAAGCTCTTGCATGTATTTTATTTGCAACCATATGCTTTAGCCTTAAGTAGTACATATTCCCAACAAAAATTCTTGCCTTGAATCTTTCGCCAGTCATTCCATTATAGAATACTTCAGTTCCATTTTCTCTAAAGCCCAATTGTACTAGCTCTTTTCTCAGATCACTTTCCTTTTCAACATCAAAAGTAGTTCCATCAATGTATCTTCCCGCCAAACTTCCAACTTTTCCAGCAACAACCTCAATTAAATGGCTTATTGTCATTCTTCCAGGTATACTATGTGGGGAAAAGATTATGTCAGGAGTTATCCCTGAAGCTGAAAAAGGCATGTTCTCTTCATCAATAATCATTCCAACAACACCCTTCTGTCCGTGTCTAGATGCAAATTTATCTCCTATTTCTGGAATCCTTTGATGTCTTAATCTGATTTGAACAACCTTATTACCCTCTTCATTCTCAGTAATAACAACCAAGTCAACTACTCCGCCTTCACCCTCTCTTACAGTAGTAGAACTTTCTCTTCTTGTGCTTGCTGCGATGCTAAACTCTTCCATCTCTCCCAAAAACCTTGGTGGACTCGTCTTCCCTATAACAACATCATCTTCTTTAACTCTAGCTCCAGCATAAACAATGCCATCTTTCTCTAAATATTTATAATCTTTTTCAGATTTGTACCCTTTAACCTCTTTATCTGGAATATGGATCTCATCAGTTAATCCTCCGCTATATCTCAATTCTTCAGATTCATAAGGTCTAAAATAAGTGCTTCTTGCTAATCCTCTCTGTACAGATCCCCCATTAAGTATAATAGAATCCTCCATGTTATATCCTTCAAAACTCATTAATGCAATTGTAACATTTTGACCTGCAGGATGATTGTCATACTCTAATACATCATGCATAAAAGATTTAACAAGCGGCCTCTCAGGGTTATGCAAAACACTCACATCAGTATCCATTCTTATCAAGAAATTAGTAGCATATAACCCAACACTTTGTTTCTGAATCTTGCTTCCTCTAATTAATCTAGATGAACTACCAAAATTAGAATAAGGGATTAAGCTTGTTGTCAATCCTAAAATAACAACCGGACTAATTTCCAAGTGTGTATGCTTAGAAGTTAAATCCTTTTCGCCCAGTGCTATCAAAGATTCCTCTTCCTCCAAAGCATCCAGATACTCAATAACTCCCTCTTTCAATAAATCATCCCATGAAATACTGCCTTGAGTAAGTTTATCAAGATGTTCTTTAGTAAAAAGAGATTTGCCATTTTCAACCCTAATCAAAGGTCTTCTTAATCTTCCTTTAGAAGTCTCAATATAAACTTCATCTAATCTAGAGTCATGTATAATATTAATGCTCTCTAATAATTTATCCCCAATTCTTTTTTCTTTTACTTTTTTAACAAAATCACTAGGATTGTCTACAACTCCTACATATTTATTATCTAAAAAAACATCAACCATCTTGTTTCAATCCACAGTTCTCCAAAGCTTTCTTAATTTTTTCCTCAGAAACTTCCTCCTGGGAAATACTGGCCAGCATCGCCAAATTCTTTCTTAATCCTATAGGGGTTCCTTCAGGTGTTTCAATCGGCCCTAATCTTCCCCAATGAGTGCTATGCAAAGCTCTTGCATCAAAATTCTCTTGTGTCGTAGACAATAGGCTAACAACCCTCTGTAAATGAGACATAGTAGCAGTAAAATTAGTTCTGTCAATATTCTGGCTAATTCCCTTTCTTCCTCCAACCCAAACTCCTGTTGCCATTGCACTTTTAATTCTAGAAGTTAATAATTGATCCCGAATAATAATCTTAACAGATTGGAATTTGCCTCTTTTTACAAGTCTCTGGAAGTTATAAAGCATGTCTTGTATCAAAGTTCGCAAATTGACCCTAAACAAATCAGCTAAAAGATCGCCGCTCAATTTCAGTCTCTTATCCATATAATGATCCTTATCGCTTAATTTCAAATTTCCCTTGCTGACTATTAAAAATCTTTTGATATACTTACATAAAGTATAAGCTTTTCTTATCCTATCTTCAGGGGTTATTCCTAAGTGGGGGAATAAATATTTGTCAATCATTTCAGAAGCTCTTTCAATCTTTTCCTCTCTAGACTGAGTTATGCCAATTTTTTTAGCCATAAACTCTAAAGCATCATCTTGGGTTTTCAAGTCAATGCATTCATATAAGTTGATGAAGATATCATCATAAGATTTGTCTTTAGAGATAGCATCAGAAATTTCTTGATCTTTCACTAAACCTAATGCTTTTATAATAGCAACAACAGGAATTCTTTTTAATCTTGTAAATGAAAAGTGTATAATTCCATCTTTCATCTGCTCAATAAGATGTGGAATTCTATAACTCCCCCTTTCAGAGTACAATCTTGCAGTATACTTACTAGGTCCTGTTTTAGCCTTATCAATAAATAGCTTATTAGAAGCTAAATCCTCAACAATAATCAAAACTCTTTCATTTCCATTTAATATAAAATAACCACCGGGGTCGTTAGGATCTTCATAAGCTTGAACTAAGCTTTCCTTATTTAATCCATGTAAATTGCAATACTTAGACTTCAACATAACAGGAATCTTGCCAATAGGAACAGTAAATGATTCTCTCTCAACGCCATCAATATAAGTACTTATACTCAAATTAATAGGAGCAGAATAAGTTAACTTTCTTAGCCTAGCCTCCATAGGAAGAACATTTCTTCTGCTTCCATCAGCTTCGATTAATAAAGGTTTTTCAACTTTAATTTTCCCTAATTTAATTTTAAAATCTTGGACTTCACTTGGTATAATTGTTGGAATAATCTCATTAGCCTCATCAACAATTTCCTGCATCCTTTTATCCATGAAATTATTAAAAGACTTAATATTAGACTCTACAACAGAGTGCTTTGAAAAATAATCGCCAATGATTTTTTTGTACCCTTCAACCATTTTATGCAACAACAATCCTATAAAAAAAAGATTCCCCGACAGTTGGGCTTTTCCTTAAAATTTTAATAATATCTCCCTTTTCAACATCTAAACCGACAAGAGAGGGATCAGCTTTCTTAATTTTTGGTAATTGTTTCTTGCTGATGTTATACTGTTTCATCAATTCCTCAATTTCTTCTGGGGTCATCTTGATATGCTTAGATACTAGAATATGTGTCCTCACATCAAATTTCTTCTCTGTTTTTGCTGCTGTCTTCTTTGCCATTTTTATAAATTCGGGCCGGACGGGATTTTCACAAATTTGCCTAAGCAACACTCTTTTGAACCCGCGACCACTTGGTTAAAAGCTTCACCACGTTCAAGTGCTCTACCAAGCTGAGCTACCGGCCCTTCGCCCTGACCGGGATTCGAACCCGGGTCCCGGCCTTTCTGCATTAGCTCGACAGGGCCGGATGATAAACCCCTACACTATCAGGGCACACCTCCAAAAGAGTAATAGGGAAGTAATGGGATAAGTTTTTAAAAGTGATGAAAAAACGAAAAGTTTCTTCAAGTTTCTGGAAAAATCTGATGGGACTATTAATTTTTTGATAATATGTTTGCTCCTGCATTTTAAGAAAACTCACTCTCAGTGCATGTGAAAAAATGGATAAATATATAAGCATTTCTATTGTCCCTCAGTGTAAATAAAGAGTTACTTCTTTACCAAATACTTTTTCAAATTCTTTAAGATATTTCTCAGTTAACATCACCCTAGCATGTATCTGCATAGCTCCAGCATAATCATAAAATTCTTTTAGCTCTACTTTAGATGGTTTACTAAATACATCATTCTTAACTTCTATCTTAATTACATTGTCTTTCTTTGATTCCTCATCCTCAACAATGAAAATAACAGTCTCGAAGAGATAAGCCTTGCACTGTTTGTCTCCATATTTTAAAGTATAAGCAGATTTTTCAATAGCTTTTGATTTTCTTTTTTGGATGTTTTCACCGATATTTTTAGCAAACAAGCGAGCAACTCTCCTCAATTTCTGAGACTCAGCTTTATTCAACTTCTTTTTAGTAGTCTGCAATTCATTATACCTCTTTAACTGTTGGTGAGAGATCTTTTTTTCATCAACTAATTTTTTTAATCCTGAAATAGGTTTGCTTACCTTAACACCATAGAATGTAAAAAGATCTTTAAGAGATTCTTCAACTTGTACATGCATATCCTTGCTTTTAATAGTTTCAGATCTTTCTTCAAGAACAGTAAATAATTTTTTTATCCTTTGTAGATATTCCTGAGCTCCTTTTAACAGCCTGTCAATCTCAGCGCCTTTCACATCTTTTACAGTACCATGCTCAATATCCTTGTAATACTTCCTTATTTCCTCTAAATTTTTTACATATTTCTCTTCCAATAATTTTTCTTTTTGAACAAAAGTTTCTCTCAACAAGCTGATAGTTTCAGCAGGAGTTGGAGGATTTAATCCATACATCATCAAAGCTGCCTGAGCAGGATTCAACATAGCATAATACAAATCTTCTCCAACAACACTTAGTAGTTTTCCTCTAGTTCTTTCTAAAAGTTTTTCACCTAATTCCATCTGCATATCAACTGCCTCAGAACTCGGTTTTATTCTGCCCATTTTCAATAATAATTTCCAAGGCATAAACACTCCTCTGTCATACAAAGGAACACCATCCCTTAAAAATGTGAAAATAACTGGATTAGCATCTCTAACACTCTCCCAGAAATCAGTTAATATATATGTTTGAATATGGAATTGTTTATTAACTCCCGTAATTTTGGCTGCTTCCAACCCTTGCCCTATTATAATAGCTCTTAATTTGTCTTTAAGTTCAAATCTCGACATTCTCTTAACATCAGTATCATCAACAACAACATAAACATCAATATCATTGCTTTTTTTATCTCCTCTGAACAAGCTTCCTGCTGCAACATAACTAATAATGTACTTATCAAATTTCTTTAAAACCATGGATTTATGTATTTCAGAAATTCTTATTGCAGCCAAGAAATCTTTTGGATCATAAATCGTAGCCCCCATTGCAATCATCTGCAATAATTCATATTTTCCATCAAAACAATTTTCTTTTAATTCATCTAATAATAAAACTTGAACTTTAATCTTGGGGTCAACAGTCTTAGCAAGTTTGTTAACCTCAACACTTACCTTATCAGCAAAATCAAATTTATTTATTTTCTTATCAACAGGATTGCTTAATAGCGCTAATGCATTGATAGCATCCTTATCCTCTGATTGTTTAGGCTCTTCAAAAGGCTCTTGTCCTTTCACAGCATTTCTAGGAGGTAACAAAGCAATTCCAACCAAATTTTTCTTATAGTCTTTAAGAATAAGATCTTTTAAGTTTTCTAAATCTTTTTTGATTTTATCAAACTTTTTTTTGAGCTCTTCTGAAATTGGAGAATCTGGAGAAGGCAAAGGAGTCATAACTTATTTTCTTTATTACTCTTTTTTAAATCTTTCTTTTTAATGAAATACAGTCCAATTGCAACAATAACAAAGAAAATAGTCAAACTCAAACTAAGAAAAAACACTTTGTTAAAGACAGGATTAATCCATTCTACAACAACTCTTTGAAGGGGCTCTACAAAAGAAGTGCCATATCCGAGTTGATTTGATAAAATGTCTCCATTGAGAAAATACTGACCTATCTTATAGTAAACAGCAGCTAATCCCGTTGCAATAGCACCCTTAACAGATAAAGTATAAGTACTTTCTTTCCAGTCCATGAATCCAAGGTAAACCAGTATAATTCCCAATATAATAAGAACTGCTGCAAGAATTAAAGTATAATTAGTATAAACTCCATAATTTTTTGCCCTATCAATAAGACCATTAACTTGTTGGTCTATCTGATTCACTTGATCATCCAACTGCTTTTGCAGTTCAGGCTTTGATTTAATAAAAGTTTTGGGGTCTTTAGTAAGCTGTTCAAGCTGTTTACATTCTTCAGTGCTAGGATTAATTGCACAAGCTCGTTTAAATTGCTCTAAAGAATCTCCTTGAGGTAAGGCACTTTGTGTCAATAAATCTAAATTTTCAGGAGAAGCAATAATGTCTTCTACAATAGTTTTTGTTTTGCCTTTCAAAGAATCAATAGTTCCAAAAGCCATCTGGGCAAAAATTCCTAATAATAGTAAACTTAACCCTACCCCAAAAAAGATTCTTCCAAAAAATTTGCTTAAAGACTGCAAAAATGCCATTAATAAGAATAAATATTAACACCTATATAAATCTATTTTCTTCTAAATAAAAAGTAAACAATAACAACAATTACTACTAAAACAACTAAAGGTATATCTGGTAACAATTTAAAACGATTAGCAAGCCAAACACCAATTAATAAAAAAAGTAAAGTTTCTAATCCCCATCCCCCTTGACGTTTCATACTTTTTTCAAGATATTTTCTTGCCTTAGGATCATTAAGTAATCTTCTCATCTGTTTATCCACAGATTAATCACCTCTTAAAACAAAAGAGTTTGTTGTTATTTAAACTTAACTAAACTCCGCAGAAAACTCATCAGCCATTATTCTCTCATTGATTTCTCCTCTTA
>CAYIAV010000045.1:0-7437 GCA_964361505.1 Candidatus Woesearchaeota archaeon
GCAACCCCTTAAGCTCAAGAAAAAATTTTCTTGCCCTATTTTATCTTTTTTGTCTATTAATCTTGAGACTTCTTGGATATTTTTAATATTTAATGAATCTAAGAATGATTGCGTTACTTTTCTGTTACTAATTCTTATATAGAAATCTTTTTCAGTTAATTTGAATTTTTTCATGATTTCAACTGCAGTAGCTATGATTTCTGCATCAACAACCATACTTTCACCACCTAAACAATCAATATTAAACTGAAAAAATTCTCTTAATCTTCCTAGTTGAGGAGCTTCATATCTAAAACAGCGAGCAATTGAGAACCATTTTATCGGTTTTGGAATGTCTTTTCTTTGTTGAATCATTCTTGCCAGTGTAGGGGTTAATTCTGGTCTTAAGACTAATTTTCTTCCTGATTTGTCTATTAAAGAATAAGTTTGCTGAGGGATTTCCTCTCCTGATTTTTTATAAATTTCTTCACTTTCTAATATTGGTCCTTCTACTTCTTTATAACCAAAACTTATTGCAACTTTTTTCCAATTAGAGAAAATGTAATTTTGTATTTCCATATCTTCAGGATAAAAATCCCTTGTTCCTTTTACTTTGTCCATTTTAACCTCATTATTGAAACGGGTGGACGGCGTGATTTGAACACGCGATCACAGGTTCCACAGACCCGTATGTTACCAGGCTACACCACGTCCACCATAACCTCCCTACCTAGCTTTGGAAATTGGGCTTTCCACTTTATAACTTTATTTATATTTTTAGGATTGCTCCAACCGATAAGCTTAGAATATAAAGCAAGTCTTTTGTAACCGTTTAAATAAACATCCCAGTACTCTCCTATTTTAGAAACTTTTGGCTCAAGCCCTAGCATCTCTAAAATTTCAGCAGTTTCCACAACAGCATCTTTTGATTTTAAACTTAAAGAGATTAATGGGTAATAATTTCCTAGTTCATATTTATTAATAAAAGAAATAGATCCATCAGTATCGAATAAACCTCTTAAAAATGAGGTTAATATCTTTTGGTCATTGACTTTTATAATTTCCGGTATCTTAATATTATCTTTTCTTCCTGCTTGTATCCCTAGTGTCTTATTCTTAAAAAGCCAAAATCCTTTTGAATATAATTCAAAACCGTATGTTGTTTCATATTCTTTTACGTTGATACTTATGGTGAATAATGCTTTATATAAAGGTTTAATAAATGAATTGTAGTACTCCTTTTCTCTTTTATCTCCTTTTAGTCTATACTCATATTTTTTATCAGAAAGGAAACCGTCACCTACACTTATTCCTATCTCTTCTGCAAGCTCGGGAGTTAATTTTTCAGGAAATGTTAACCCCTTATCTTTATCCCACTTATTTAGAACTATGGAGCTTGTATCCAATTTTGGTATTTGGGATTTAAAGGTTATATTAACATCTGATAGTTTTGTTCTTGATTCTCCCTGACATTTTCTTCCTATTATGCTTGGGTTGTAATTAGGCCTTTTATAAACCGGATTAGAAGAAAGATTACTCTTAATGAATACAACCAACTCTTGCAGTTTTCATAAAAAATAAGAAAATTAGAATGTATTTAAACCTTACGGATTCTAGCATCTCTAGACACACTTGTTTTATCCATAATCTTTTTTGTTATATCTGCTACTTTTTCAAGGTCTGCACTTGAGCTTGTATTTGCTTTAATGTTTTCCGATTTATTGGCTTTGTCCAGCATATACTTTACAAATTGTGCATTGTCTTTTCTTTTATCTTGCATAACATTAGTTGTAATTGGTATTATTTAAAGATTTTTGTTTTGAAAGGTCTATTTAAGAACCATTATAAGTTTAGATATGTTTTTTTAATTTATGAAAGCCTATAAATATCTTGTAAGACCTATGCTTTTTCAAATTGATCCTGAAAAAGTCCATAATCTGGCTTTGAGATTCGGTTCTTTTTTAGGAAAATTTTCTATATTTAGAAGGAGTTTAGCTTTTTTTTATGATTACAATAATGATAAACTACAGATTGAAGTTAAGGGCATCAAATTTAAGAATCCTGTTGGTTTAGCTGCTGGGTTTGATAAAAACGGGGTAATGACACAAATCTTACCTTCTATAAATTTTGGTTTTGAAGAAATCGGAAGTATCACTGCTAAAAAATGTGAAGGCAACAAAAAACCTAGATTGTTTAGGTTAATAAAAGATAAGGCAATTGTTGTTAATTATGGTTTATGCAATGATGGAGCAGAAATTATATTTAATAGGCTAAAAAGCAAAGAATTTGAAATCCCTATTGGTATTTCCATAGCAAAAACTAATGACAGCACCATTAAAAGCAATGACTCAATAAAAGACTATTGCACTGCATTTAAAATAATGCAGGGCTTGGGAGATTATGTTGTAATAAATATAAGCTGCCCTAACAGTGGAGATGGAAAAAGTTTTGAGGATCCAGTTTTGCTTGGAAAATTACTAAAAAAATTGGATAAGCCTAAAAAACCAATATTCTTGAAATTGTCTGCAGACATAACTCAAAAAAGGCTGAATAATATAATTGGATTAAGTAAAAAATACTCAATCACAGGGTTTGTCGTTGCAAACCTGACTTATGACAAAAGCGGATTAAAAACAAGCAATGAGTGTTTATCAAAAATGAAAGGGTCTATTAGTGGACCATTGATAAAAGAAAAAAGTAATAATTTAATCAAATATATCTACAAAAAAACTAAAAACAAGTTTGTGATTATTGGTGTTGGTGGAATTTTTAATGCAGAAGATGCATATGAAAGAATAAGGAATGGAGCTAGCTTAGTTCAGCTGTTAACTGGGATGATATATGAAGGACCTGGTTTGATTAAAGAGATTAATAAGGGGCTTGTTAAACTATTAGACAGAGATGGATTTAAGAATATCCAGGAAGCTGTAGGTGTTGATGTGAGATAACTGTTTGTAACAGATAGTTATTTAAATAAAAGAAACTGTTTTTTATTCATGAAAAGAGAGGTGAAGTATTTAGGGATATTAAGAATACTATTTGGATTTGTATTCCTTTGGGCTTTTTTTGATAAATTATTTGGATTGGGATTTGCAACTGCAAGAGATAAAGCTTGGATTTTAGGAAATTCTCCTACTACTGGATTTTTGTTTAATGCTAATGGAGTCTTTGGTGTTTTTTTTAAAAGTTTGGCTGGACAAGTTTTTGTTGATTGGCTGTTTATGCTTGGATTATTGTTGATAGGAACAGCTTTGGTTTTAGGTATTGCTATGAAAATAACTGCTTATTCTGGATCTACTTTGATGTTTTTAATGTGGTTAGCAGAATTGCCTCTTCAAAATAATCCCTTGATAGATGAGCATATTATTTACATTTTTGTTTTTGTGCTATTGTATAAGCTAAAAGCTGGAGAGATGTATGGTTTTGGAAAAGAATGGATAAAAATTGCTAAGAGATATCCTATTTTAAATGGCTAAGAAAAAAATTGGTTTGAAAAGAGAACTAGGAATTTTTCAAGTTACTTTAGCTGGTGTTGGCATTATTGTTGGAGCAGGTATTTACACTCTTATTGGTGTTGCTGCTTCAAGTTCTGGAAATGCAACATGGCTGGCATTTTTAATTTCTGCTTTAATCGCCTTGTTTACTGGTTTAAGCTATGCTGAATTGTCTTCTATGTTTAAAACTGATGCAGGAGAATATGACTATGTTAAAACTGCAATAAACAAGAAACTTGCTTTTTTTGTCGGGATGAGTATTATTACTGCAGGATTTATTAGTGCTGCTGCTGTTTCTTTGGGTTTTGCAGGCTATTTTACACAATTAGTTCCTATTCCTTTATTAGTTGCAGCCATTGGGCTGATAGCATTAATGACTTTAATTAATTTTATTGGAATTAAAGAGGCTAGTTGGTTTAATACAGCTTCTACTATCATTGAAATTGCTGGAGTTTTATTAATAATAGCCTTGGGTATTAAACATATTGGGAGTGTTAATTATTTAGAAATGCCTAAAGGATTAAATGGCGTCTTTAGCTCTGCTGCTTTAGTGTTTTTTGCCTATATGGGGTTTGAAAGCATTGTAAAATTAAAAGAGGAGACTAAAAATCCTGATAAAGTTATTCCTAAGGCTTTAATGTATGCTGTTGTTATTACAACTGTGTTTTATGTTTTGGTAGCTTTAGCTGCTGTTAGCATTATTGGATGGGAGGAACTGAGTACAAGCAAGGCTCCTTTAGCTTCTGTTGCTGCAGCAGCTTTTGGAGGATATGCTTTTATTTTGTTAGGAATTATTGCTCTTTTTTCAACTTCTAACACTGTTTTAATTACCTTGGTTACTACATCAAGATTAGTTTATGGCATGGCTGAGGAAAAAGGATTGCCTAAGATTTTATCTTTAGTGCATATAAGAACAAGAACTCCATGGGTTGCTATTTTAGCCATTGCTCTTTTAACAATTATATTTTCCTTTATTGGAGACATTGAAATTGTTGCTAATTTGACTAACTTGTTTTTGTTTATTACATTTGCTTTTGTGAATTTAAGTTTAATAATATTAAGGTATAAACTTAAAACCAAGAATAAAAACTTCATAAGCCCCGGAAATATTGGAAAATTTTCAGTTACAGCACTGCTAGGTTTTTTAACTTCTTTAGGAATGATTGTGTTTGTGCTAATTAATTTGTTTTAGAAAGATATCTTAGCTTATTAATCTGTAAAATTAAGTTGAGCTGTAAAGTTAACGTTACCTAATTTCATCAACTTTCTGTTCATGTACCGACATATTTATAAGTTTGAAGCTCCTAAATTAAATATGAAAATAAGAGAGGTATTAGATAAGAAGATTGGAGATAAGACTTATACAAGATATATTCTGATTGTACCTAAAGATGTTGTTGCTGAATCAAATCTTTTAGGTAAGGAGTTAAAGGCAAGAGTGGAAAAAGATAAAATTATTATTGAACAAGAATTAGATTAAGGTTGCTGAAAGTCTAATTAATCCTAACCATCTATTATCTCCTAAGTTTAAAACTTGTCCCGCTCTTTCACAAGGAACTTTCTCTATTGTGGTGTGTGCCTCTATGAAGTTATGTTGAATGACTAAAGCATTCATTATTATAGGTGCAGACCATAATGCTTTCAAACCTCTAAAGTCAAGAACTCTATCTTTAATCTTCATAAAAACAGTTTCAATTCTATAATTATGTATTTTGGTTTTATGATAGTTTTGTATTTTATGCTCAACAGTTCTACCATTTATCTTATTTAAGTAAAACATTTTCTTGAATGCTTTTGGATAGAAATGTGCAGCATCTGTTTGAATAAACTTTGGCTTTCCTTTCTGAATTGACTTAAACAAGAACTTCTTGGCTTCGTTAGGATTTCCAGATAAAGAATAATGAAATCCTGTAATTAATCGAGTATCCCAGTCTAAACAACACCAAAATCTATCATCTCTGCCTTCACAATCAACCATAGTCTCGTCTGCATAGAAACTATTACCTAAGTTATAACCTAATTTTTCTGTGAATTTCTGGACTTTCAAAGTATATCTTCTCACCCAGTCTAACACAGAAACATGACTTATCTTGACTGCTAGATGTCTTGTTAATTGATTTTTCATCTTTCTGCTGGAAAGATTTGATATGTACATATCAATTGACATGGTAATAATTTCAGGCTTATTTCTCATCCTATAAAATCCATCATCATTCGTAAAATATCGCTGACAATTTTTGCAATAATATTTCTGTATCTTACCTCTCTTCTCTGTAATTCTACAGCCTTTCTTGTAAGAGTTACTTAATTTACAATGAATACATTTAACATCATTTTCCATACTATATTCAGGTACATGAAGTTTATATACCTTTCGGTACATGAAATATAAATGAGCTTCAAAATATTATTCCTGAAAGAGTTAAAAAGGAAAGGAAATTAATATATAAAATGAATAAATTAATAGAACATAAAAATAAAGTAGAGATTCTTTCAAGTCAAATTAAAAATATTAGAATATTAAAAAAAGAACTTCGTATCTTCCACGGTAGAAGTCATTCAACCCGATCTTCTAAAAAAGATAATTATATAGATATGACTTCTTTTGATAACATTATTTCTATAAATAAGGATAAAGGTTATGCCCTTGTTGAGCCAAATGTATCTATGAGAAGACTAGTAGAATGTACGCTCAAACATGGATTAATACCTTCAGTAGTAATGGAATTTCCAGAAATAACTATTGGAGGAGGAATACAAGGGGGGGCAGGCGAGAGTAGTTCTTTCAAATATGGATTATTTAATGAAATCTGTGAAGAATATGAGTTAATATTAGGAGATGGTAAAATAATAACTACTAACTCTAAATTAAATGAAGATCTCTTTTATGGAACTCCATGTTCATGTGGGACTTTGGGAGTTCTTACTTTAGCAAAGATTAAACTTGTGCCTGCTAAACCATTCGTTCTTGTCAAGTATGAAAATGTAGGGTCTTTTCAAGAGATGTTAGATAAAATGAAGCTTTATACGGATGTAGATTATATAGATGGAATATTTTATAATAAAAATTTTGGAGTTATAATATCTGGAAAGTTAAGTGAAAGACTCAATTTACCAATTCAAACATTTAGCAAATCAAGAGATCCTTGGTTTTACCTACATGTAAAAGAAATAGTTGAAGATAAATCTCTTGAGGAGCTAATTCCCTTAACCGATTATTTGTTTAGATACGATAGGGGGGCTTTTTGGATGGGAGAATATTTCTTTAAGTTCTTGCATCTTCCCAGCAATAAATTCAATAAAACAATTTTAAACCCCTTGCTTAAAACAGACATGTTATATGGTAGTTTACAAGCAACAAATCAATCACAAAAATATTTTATTCAAGATATAAGCTTTCCTTTTAGAGAAAGTATTAGGGCATTAGAATTTATCAATAATGAAGTTGGAATCTATCCTCTTTGGATTTGTCCTATTAAACCTACAAGAAAAGAAAAGCTTGCACCCAATTACAATTTTAAAGAAATGTTGATAAATATAGGAATCTGGGGAGAGCTAAAAATACTTAAAGAATATAAAAAAATTAATAGAAAAGTAGAGGAGTTCACAAGAAAGCATAAAGGTCGTAAGGTATTTTATGCCCATAACTATTATCCGAAAGACCAATTTTGGAGTATTTATGATAAACAATGGTATTTTAGGTTAAGAAAAAAATATAAATCAGAAACCTCTTTTCCAGATATATATCAGAAAACATATGTAAATAATAGTTATAAAATATCTATAGTAAATGGGATTATAGAGTTCATTTTTCTACCATTTAAAAAGATATCAGCTACTTTTCAGTCAAATAAACCAAAAATTTCTATAAAATAGGTAACGTTAACTTTACAGCTCAAATTAAGTATTTTTTTATAAAGGGATAGTACAAAAGTATACATTTGCAAGCGGCAATAAAAAAAGA
>CAYIAV010000046.1:0-830 GCA_964361505.1 Candidatus Woesearchaeota archaeon
TAACACTATCTTGATTGACATAAGAGTTCACAGATAGTGTTAAAGTTGAGTCCTTAACAGCAAATCCAGTAAGATCTGACTGC
This sequence comes from Candidatus Woesearchaeota archaeon, assembly GCA_964361505.1. Lineage (GTDB taxonomy): Archaea > Nanobdellota > Nanobdellia > SCGC-AAA011-G17 > GW2011-AR20 > JACQNJ01. The sequence continues at coordinate 84 of CAYIAV010000046.1, forward strand.
TGACTCCAAAGATAAAATGAGCCAGTTATAACAATTACTACAAAGATAAAAAAAGCTAGATACAATTTTGAAACCAAAGTTCTACTTACATTTTTTCTTATATTTCTAATTGGCATTTTTCTTTTTAGTTCGTTGATAAACAGTCCATACAGTCCTTGGATCTCTATGTAGCAATTTCGCAATATTGCTATAGCTCAAATCATAACAATCATGTAAAAATTTAACAATATTTTCGAGTACACTCAGCTTTCTGTTCGCTAAGTTCAAAAGAGGAACATAATATTCAGAATCATTTGATTTTAATTTTCCAGAAAACTTTTCAGAAGCAGATTTATATGTCTGATAAATTGTTTTATCGCTTCTTTTTATCAATAAAGAAATCTGTTTATTGCTTAAGTTTAAGTTTTCTCTTAAATATTTAACAATAGTTTCAAAACAGCTTAGATTATCATTAAAAATAGAAACAGGAATGAGAATCTCTTTTTCTTTTAGCTTATAAAAAAGATCAACATTGCTCAAATTATATTTTTCTTTAACTCTATCAAAGAGTAGCTGAAGCTCTGAAAAATCATGAGAACTAGTAAAATCGCCTATTTTCCCTAAATCACCTCTTTTTTCTAAATACATGTAAGTAATAAATACCTCTTATGTAAGTAAATATCCTTTATTCATAAGTATAAAAGTATGTATATGTAAGTTATTTATATTTATTTCCTTTTACTAGTTATGTAAGTTTATCAAGATGTA
>CAYIAV010000046.1:930-7298 GCA_964361505.1 Candidatus Woesearchaeota archaeon
AATGTAAGTATAAGTAATTATTATGTAAGTTTATCAAGATGTAAATGTAAGTATAAGTAATTATTATGTAAGTTTATCAAGATGTAAATGTAAGTATAGATGTATGTGCACAGTTCAACAATTATTATTTTTTACTATACCCTCAAAGTTCAGAGATAATATGTTTATAAAATAGCAAACATAAAATCTATCTGCTTGCATCAGCTTGCCTTTCTAATTCTAATTTTCTAGAAATAGCAGAACTTGTCTGTTCAGAATTGTAAGCGCTCAAAATCTCTTCAGCTAAAGCATTCATCATTTTTTTCTTCTTGCCATAAGACTTTTGATAAGCTCCCTGTACCATCATCCTCAAAACAATATCAACTCTTCTTTGCGGAGCACAATCTACAGATTGAGGATATTTAGCTCCTCCATACTCGATAGAAGTTATTTCTTCTCTAGGGGCTGCATTCTCCAGAGCCTTGACAAAAACTTCAACAGGGTTTTTTTTAGTTTTATTTTCAATAAGCTCAAAAGTATCATACACAATCTTGTACACAGTATAGCTCTTCCCAGTGCATTTTCCAGAAGTTAGTTTGTGTTTTTTCCCCCTATGCCCAGGAATCATCAGCTTATTCATTAACCTCTCAACAATAGGATACTTATTTTTCCAAAACCTGACAACAGTATTTTTCCCTCCTGTCTTAGGAACTAAAACTGGATTTAAATTAATGTAATTGACTAAACCTTTATCATTAATAACAATCCCAGTTGTATCCCACTTATTAAAGAGCTTCATCTTCTACCCTTCTCTATTTTTCCCCTAATTAAAGCATTTAAACTTTGATCATTAACTTTTATGACTTGCCATCTTATCCCAGGAATATCTCCCTTAGATTTTCCCATTGCCCCGCCGATAGATTCAACAATAACCTCATCATGCTCATTAATCATTTTAATAGCATTATATCCAGGAACAAAAACAGCAACTTTTTTCCCATTTTTAATTAATTGTACAACAACACATTTTCTCATTGCAGAATTTGGCTGTTTAGCTTCTCTTTGTGTTTTCTCTAAAACAATGCCCTTTGCTTGCGGACTTCCCTTTAATGGGTCAGATTTTCTTTTTAAGTTTAGAACTCTCTTAGTAAACCATTTATTGCTCCATCTAAACTTTTTGCGTTTATCTTTTAATTTTTTTCCAGTATTCAAACCATTAGATTTGTTTCCCATTAAAGCACCTTAAGTTCAGCATGAAAATATTTTTGCAAAACAGTATTATAAAACTTTACATTCTTGCCATCCCTTCCTATAAGCAAAGCCTTAGTAGAGGTATTAGCATGAACCTCAATAAATTTTCCTTTATCATCAATACTATCTGCATGCAAGGGATAAATAAGACCATTTATAAATTTAACCTTATCCTCATTGAACTCAACAATCTTAATCTTTTTTTTGGTTAATTTAGAAAACAACTTAGCATTCTTTCCCTGTTTTCCAATAGCTTTAGCTCCTTGGTTTTCTTGAACAATAAATAAAAAATAATCCTCATGATAAAAAATGTCCTTTACCTTAGAATGAGTCAACTGCTCAAAAAGATTTATTTGCTGAATTGTTTCATTAGAATATTTCATCTTAAAAACTTAACACTGAAATAGAAAAAGGTTTCTTGCAAATCACTCCTAATTCTTCATTAGTCTCTTTCAATTCTTTCAATGTAGCATTAAAAACTTTGCAATAATGTTTTAAATCACCTAAAACTAATTTCGGGCAATTGCTGGAGGAGTATACAAATTTCACATTGCCTTTTTTCAAATTCTTCAAAGTCAACTCAGTGCCAAAAATAACCTTCCCTTCTTTCAAAGCTGCTCGTAATTCCTTCATTTTGTATTGCCTCTCATTTTCGCAATTAAGCTGGGTAATCCCGTTCCTACAGGAATTTCCTGGTTTAACATTACATTTTCAATAACTGAATTCAGTTTATCTTCTTCACCTTTCAAAGTTGCATTGATAATATGTTTTATAGGTGTTTCGAAGCTTGCTCTTGCTAATACACTTTCCTTTTCACCTGTAATGCCGCTTCTTGTTATACCCTTGATAGACCCAGCAGAGGTCATTACATCAGCTAACAACATAATATGTCTAATATCGATATCCAGCCCTTGATTTTCAATAACTTCAACAGCTTCATTGATAATAGCCTGTCTTGCTGCTTCAATTCCTAAAACAGCTTCTATCTTAAAAATATCATTAGTAACAGTCCTCTTGCAGTCTACACCATCAACATCCAAAACACCCTCTAAATTATTGCCAACACAAATAACAATAAACTCATTATCTCTCTTTACAGGTAATACCTGTTTAATGCCTTTAACTCCTTTGATATGCAAATCCCTGCACTTTTCTCTTAACTGGTATAATTCTTTTAATTCAAACTGCTCTGCTTTAGGCCTAATAGCAATAAAATCTTTGTTTATCTTAACACTTACATTTTTCAATGTATCTTCAAGAATCTTAGAAACATAATTTTCAGTAATTCCAAAATCTTTCATTTTTTTCTTGTCTAAGTAAACTTCAATTCTAAACTGTGTCATGTTAATAGTAAATTCTTCAACCAGCTCCCCCAATTTAGTCTGCTTAATTGTTGCGGCAACTTTCTTAACAGCAACTGGATCCTTGGCAATGTCTTTCTGCAGATAAACTTCAATTTTCGGAGTGCTTGGCTCTTTTCTTGCATCTAATAGTTCAATGAGTCTCGGTAATCCCAAAGTAACAGCAACCTCAGCAACACCTGCAAAGTGGAATACGTTTAGTGTGTTATGGGTTATAATGCCATCAAAAGTAGTAAAAGTTTCCAATCCTGGAACACTTAAATCATAAACATATTCATCCTTATAATCAACATATTCAATTTTTTCTATAGCATCCCAGATAACATCTGAATAAAACATTCTGCTCATAATTTTTAATTCATTAGTTATGTCAATGTTTTTTTCTTTAGATAATAGCTCAAATTTCTTCATGTATCTAAACAACACAGTTCTTCCTATCTTCTGTCTTTTGGTAAAATTATTAACATATCTTGTTGGATAACCCAATTTTTTCGTAGTATTATAAAACAAATCGTCAAACCCGGAAACCATATCAGTATAATCCTGTGAGCCTTCATTCCAGAATTTCTTAGACTTCTCAGCTAACTTCTCTAAATCTCTTCTTTTATGCTTAATATCGCTTCCAATAAATTGCAAATATAAAGGAGCATACTTATAAGGTATTAAAAGCCAATATTGCCCTTTCTTATCTGCAGTTTTGTATGAAAATATCTTAAATCTGTTTAGCAGTAAAGCCACGCCATCTATTAGCATTTTAGAATTACTTGAAACCCTTATCATCTTTCTGGAAACATGAAAATTACCATCTCCATCAAAATATCCTCTCAACAAACCTTTTACAAAATCTTCCTGCGCACTATAAGCAAATTCAGGAACAATTTTATTCCTTGATCCGGTTTTGCATGAATTTATTAAAAAACTAGCAAGCAAAGAAGAGTTTATTTTAAAATCTCTTGAAAGGGCAAATCCTCTTTGATTATATTCTTCAGTAAACCCTAATCCCAAACTCTTAAAAAATCTTTTGGCATTATTAATATAAAACTCATCCATATTAGACAGAGAAACTTGACCATTGGTAGCATTCCCTTCAGCTAGATAAGCACCAATAAACCATCCAAAATCGTTATCAAGTTTAATTAAGTCAGGAACACTTTTAGAAGATGTTTTTTCTCTATATAACAAACCATTTTTCTTTACAATTTTAAACCTTGAGCCCTCATTTATGTAAGTGGAGAGTTTAATATTTTTGATACAATGCTCAGGGATATATTTCATAACAGGAATTCTGTCTCCAGTTTTCAAACTATTGCCCGTTATTGGAATAATCTGGTTATTTTTCCTTATAACAAAAGAATGGTTGTCAGTTGCTATTATCTCTCTTCCTGAGACAGTTACTAATTTTATCAAGTTTCTTTTCCACTTATGCCTACTGCATTCTGAAATTCTCTTCCATTCAATTTTTTCTTCTTGATTTAAGCTAGGTGCATATACCTCGTAATTATATAAAGGCAAAATCTCAGTATCATTAACATTCAAAGAGCCATTAAGCAGCATGAGCTCATCTACAAACTCTCCAATTTGAACTATTTTTATTCTGTTTTTTATTTTCACTAATATCTTTTCATTTCTAGCAATGCTCATCTGTGTACCTGGTTCACCAATGCTCTCAGCAGTAACAATGCCAATAGCTTCTCCAGGGCATACTTGGGAAGAATCAAAAGCACTTTTTACTCTCTCTAAAACTTTTCTAACTTCATCACTTTTCAGTTTATTATTCTCAGCTTCATCTCTAACTTCGTCTAACAATTTCTGAGGCAACATACTATACTCTTCGTATAATGATTTAGCCATAAGTCATAACCTCTTTAACAATCTTAGTAACATTAATTTTACCACCTTCACTCTTATGAACATCAACACCATCATCTCCATATTTAAACTGAACAATCTTGCCATTTGCATCTCTCACAGTAAAATCATATTCTATCTTCAAGTCTTGCAATGCATTCGATAATCTTCTATACAAATATCCCGATTTAGGTGTTCTTAGTGCAGTATCCATCAGGCTGTCTCTGCCAGTCATTGCATGGAAGAAATATTCAGTAGGTGTCAATCCAGTTCTATATCCCCCATAAACAAATCCTTTAGCCGCAGGACTCAAACTTCCTTTCTCAAATACAGGCAAAGTTCTTCCTCTATAATCATTTCTTATTCTTCCTCCTCGTAAAGCTTGCTGTCCTACAGAAGCAGCCATCTGAACAACATTTAATATATTTCCCGTAGCTCCCGATTTAGCCATCAAGATAGTAGAATTTTCGTGTTTAATGTGCTCAAAAACAGTATCTCCAATTTTATTTCTTAAATTATTAAGATTTTGTAAAATAAGTTTCTCTAAAGTTTCTTCAGGCGTCAAAGCAGGCATAGCTTCTAGTTTTCCATCTTTATATTGATCAATTAATTCATCAACTTTCTTCTCAGTTAGGGCAGTTAATTCTTTATTCTTGGAAACAACACTATCAGGCAAATCAGTATCTGCTATTGAAGTAGTAAATCCATTTTTCAAAAGAACTGCAATTCCTAGTCTAAATAATTTTCCTAGCAAGTCAATGCCAACTTCCTCACCATATTTAGCATACAATGCTCTAATCAAAGTGCCATTATCCTCTCCAATAGTGGCTTTATCAATAAATCCTTCTACTAACTTTCCTCTCTCAATCTTAACGACTCTTCCATCTCTTGAATTTCCGATGAAATCAAAATTTCTCGGTAATAAAGCGCTAAAAATATCCTTGCCTTCAATATCCTTGTCTTTAAGAGTGCTAAAATCAGTTGCACCAACAGAATATAGCATTTGAATTGCTTCTTTTCTTGTAAATCTTAGTCCATTAGTCAAAAGATAATTTCCAGTAATAGCATCATTAGTGCATCCAACAACATTATACCCATTTTTAGGGGTAATAATATGACTTTGTACTTGCATTAATATGTCTGCCTCAGCTCTCGCTTCCTCTGTCTGGGGTATGTGTAAATTCATCTCATCTCCATCAAAGTCTGCATTGTAAGGAGTGCAAACACCAGGATTCAATCTAAATGATTTTCCAGGCAGTATCACTATCTTATGGCACATAATGCTCATTCTATGTAAGCTTGGCTGCCTATTAAAAACACAAACATCTCCTTGCATCAAATGTCTTTCAACAATGCATCCAGGAGTTAAGTCTGTTAAAATTTGCTCTTTAGTTTCATCAGTAATCTTCTTTTTCTTATAATCTAAGGCAATAACATAATTAGCTCCAAGATATTTCTTGGGCCCATTAGTAATTAATTCCTTCAGCCATTCCATATTCCATGAAGTAACTCTTTCAGGAATTGTCAACTCCATAGCAACAGATTTAGGAATTCCAACTTCATTAAATCTGATTTTAGGATCAGGGCTAATAACAGTTCTCGCTGCATAATTCACTCTCTTACCAGCTAGATTATATCTAAATCTTCCTTCTTTGCTTTTAATCCTTTCAGAAAGAGTTTTCAAAGGCTGCCCAGACCTATGTCGAGCAGGAGGCACTTGAGCAATTTCATTGTCAAAATAAGTTGTTATATGATACTGCAACAAGTCCCATAAATCTTCAATAATAATTTCAGGAGCTCCAGCATTAATATTTTCAAATAATCTTTGATTAATTCTTACTATATCTCCTAATTTATGTGTTAAATCATCTTCACTTCTCTCGCCAGATTCTAAAGTAATGCTCGGTCTGACAGTAACGGGAGGAATTG
>CAYIAV010000047.1:0-7215 GCA_964361505.1 Candidatus Woesearchaeota archaeon
ATAACAAAATTCAGTTCATCTTGTGATTTATGCAATATTTCAACTTTCATTTTAAGAATAAAAGTATTGAAAGATATAGCTTTTTAAAACTTTTGAATTAAAAAAAGTTTGTTACTATTCCATTTTCAAACCCTGCTTAACATAATGTAATATCTGCCCTGAAATAGATCTTGTATTTTTATTGGCAGTTTCTTTAAGTTTTTTAGCTATGTCTTCAGGAAAATAAACCATTATCTTTTCTATTTTTTTCATACGAATAAACAATATTCTACTATTTAAAAGCATTATTATACTGTAAAATACAAACATTTATATAATAGTTAATACTAGTATAAAACAGTAAAAAACAATAAGTGATATGATTGAAAGATTTAAGAGATTTAAATGAGAAAGAGTTTAAGGAAGTTTATGAATATTTAAAAAAAGAAACGAATAACTTTACCTACTTACATAAATCGTTGTTAAATGAAAATCCACAATATCTGTTAGTAATAAGGTTTGCATTAGGCTTATCCCAATTAGAGTTTAGTAAACTTTTAGGTACAACAAATAAGCAGGGGGTAAGACATTTTGAAGCGGGAAGACAAGGTTTCAAATATTCAGCTATCTACACCCAAGCTTTAGAATTAATCAATAGGCTATTCAAAGAAAATAAAGTTGTGTCATTCAAAAGATCATTTTTTATATGGCAACGTGCTAAAGCAGCAAGAAATAAATATTTTCTAATTGAAGTTGAGCCTAAATACAAAATAAAAAAAGTTTCATTAATGAGCTTAGATGATTTTGAAGAGTACTTTATTTATCTTAAAAAAGAAACAGAGAATTTTACTAATTTTAATCATAAAATACTGATGGACACGCCGCAATTCATAAGTATTTTCAGAGTAATTTTAAACATATCAACTAGACAATTAGGAAAATCGTTTAATGAAAATTCTAGAACAATAAGAACACACGAATATGCAGATTACAAGCTAACACCAGAAACTGCTACAAAATACATGTCAATGTTTTACAAATTATTTCTAGAAAAGAATTTAATAAACAAAGTAGATCGTTCCCTAGTAATTCAGAATTTCAAGAGAATAAGCCAGTATGATGAACTAGAAGAAGAGATCTCTCAGATATTAAAGTTAAAAAAAGTAGATTTTAAACAACATCATAATATCACTATTAACAACAAGAATTTCAATTTTGATTTCTTAATATTCAAAGATAATAAGCCCTATATGATTATAGAAGCCACAAAATTATTCTCTAATAGCAAAGAAAGCACAAGTAGGATCAGGACATCAATGAAAATCGCCTATTTAGATCATAGATTTCAGCATTTAAAGAAAATTTATCCAGAAATAAATACAACTATGATAATTAAAACTTCTAAAAAACAGGAAAATTTGACAAAAAGAATAGCGGCAAAAGAATTATTAAACACTGATTTTTGTTTAATAAACGAAGACATTAACAAAATTCTAAAAAGAGATACTACTCAATAGTTTAGACACGACGACCACGCCTAAAGTGTTTTTTTCTACATCCATCATGTGGAATCGGTGTAACATCCTCAATAATTCCTATCTTAAACCCATCCCTTGATAAAGTTCTTATTATAGCCTGAGCACCAGGTCCAGGATTATGAGGCCCTTCATGCCCCCCAGGAGCTTTTATCTTAATATGTAAGGCATTAATCCCATTATCTCTAGCTGCCTCAGCAATTTTCTTTGCAGCAGACATAGCAACAGTAGGACTGCTTTCCAATCGATGTACTTTAGTCATCATGCCACCGCTTGCTATCCCTAAAGTTTCAGATCCGGTAATATCAGTAATATGGATTATAGTATTATTATAACTAGCATAAATATGGGCTACTCCCCATCTTAAAATCTTCCCGCTATTATCCTGCCTAAACTCTCTAGGTCTAAACTCCCTTTTATCAGTTTCTTGTCTATTCCTTTCCATGCTCTACCTTTTTCTTAGATTTTTTCTTCTTTTCTTCAGTTAATGATATCTCTTCTTTAAGTACAGAACTCTTTCTTTTTATTTCTGATTCTTTAGTTTCTTGTATTCTTTCAGGATGATCAGGCTTAGCCATAGAAGATGACTCTTTAAAGTTAATCATATATTCCTCTCCTTTCTTTACAAAATAAGAAGGAACTGTAATTTTCTGCTCTCCCAGATTAATATGGCCATGTACAATAAACTGTCTTGCTTGTCTCGCAGTTCTTGCTAAATTCTTCTTGTATACAAAAGTTTGAAGCCTCCTATTTAAAATATCTCTAACACTTAAAGTCAAAACATCCCTAAGAGCAGAATTTTCTCCTAATAACCCTAACTTTTGCAGTTTCTTTAATAGCTGCTCTTCTTCCTTCTTAGATTGAATAGTATCTAAACTTGCTAATTTCTTTGCTTGTTTTGTAAACCCCCTCAAAACAGACTGCATTTTCCAGAAATCTTTTTTAGTAGTTAAACCAAATTCATTGACATATTTTCTCTCTAACTCAAGTCTCTCTCTTCTCCATGGATGTGCAGGAGTTTCATATTTTTTTCTTAATCTCTTAATAGAACCCATTTTTACTTCTTACCTTTTGCCTCTGTCTTTTTAGCTGGTTTAGATGAATCTGCCTTTTTAACAGGTTTCTGAGCTTTCTTAGATACTCCAACAGCCCTTCCATGCCTAAAGTGAGATCTTGTTCTCTGCCCTCTTAAAGGCAAACCCCATGCATGTCTCAAACCCCTATAAGATTTAACTTGTTTTAATCTTTTAATATCAAATTCTTTATTAAGGGCTAATTTAACCGAGGTTACATGCAAATTTTCTCCAGTTCCATAATCTTTTCTTCTATTAAGAATCCATACTGGCAATTTTATGCCAGGATTCTCCAACAAAGCCTCTATTCCCTGAATTTCTTGTTGGCTTAAAGTATTCATTTTTCTAGTGCCATCAATGTCTAAAACACTGCATAATGCATTAGAAAAGGCAAAGCCAATACCTTTAATCTTCATAAGCGCCATAGAAACAGGCTTATCGCCATCTAAGTAAGTTTGTGAAACCTTTACAATTTGATTTACGTCTGCCATCTTTGATTAAAATTGAGAGATATCCTTTTTAAAGCTTTTTGTTTACTGACGCATCCTATGTTGGAACAGAAAAAGAATAAAAAGATAGTAAAAATAATAGCACATTAAATCAAAAAGTAAAGAAAATCAAGAAACGCATTCACATCCTTAGTATGCCTATACTTTCAAGTATTTAAAAAAATAAATAATAAACAAAATAGCCCGCTAAACTCTTAGTCTCCGCGAATCCCCAGATTCCTGAACACGTCTCTCCCATTTTGTTACCTTTCTATGCTGTTGGAATCTTAACTCTTCCAGTTTTCTAAGCTTCTGAAGAAGATTTATTTTCATTCTATGATAATTCAGCTCATCAATAACCTTGTCGCTAAATGCTTTATCTAGCTTACTAAGCTCATATTCTATGTTTTTCTTTTCCCACAAAAGCATTCTTTTCTTTCTAAGCTCGTGTTTCAAAGAAGCCTCTCTGTGCTCTCTAACATGAATTTTCTCCAATCTGCTTAATCTTTCTATTAAACTTGCCTTTTCCTTATGATAATTTATTTCATCAATAAAACCTTCAGCAAATGCATTGTCAAGCTTGTGAAGATCAGATTCAAGACTCCTCTTCCTCATATGAAGCAAACCTACTTTATGTTCTTCCTTAAGAAGGGGTTTTTCTTTTTTCTTAAGTCGAGTTCTTTCTAATCTTCTCAACTTTTGAATAAGCCCAACTTTTAGCCTATGATATTCCAATTCACTTATAGTCCCTTGGTCTAAATCTCTATCTAATTGAGCAAGATCCTCCTCTAAGTGTTTCTTTTTCCATTGTAATTTTCTTAGTTTCTTGAATTCAGTCTTTACTATATTTTCTTCTTTTCTTCGCGAATAAACTCTCTCAAGTCGTCTTAATTTTTCAAGAAGAACGGCTTTTCTTTTATGATAGTCCAAAATAGTGATAGAATGGGTCCTAAAAAGTTTTTCTAGTTTAGAAAGTTCATAATTTACATGATTTCTCTGGCGTTCCAAAACATCTTCATGTATCTCTTCTCTAACAGAATGTTGTTTTTTTGCAAAGGCACTCTTCAAATTTCTCAGTAAGCCAAACAGTTCTTTTTTAGGATCATGTAAATCCAAAATAATATAAGCCTTAATTTGGTTGTAGTATAATTTAACATTTCTCAAGAATAATCTATAAGATACCACGTGGTATTCCGACTCTTCTCCAATGTCTTTACTTAGTTCTCGATTAAAAATAGCAGCATTTTCTTTTAGCTGTTTTTTACTCAAATTTAATTTGATTTTCAAAAAGAATCTCAAAACAGCAATGTCAACTCTTCTCAGCTTAGAATCTAAAGATAATATGTCATCTGTATATCCATTCCTCATACTTATTAATTTTCTTTTTATTGATCTCCAGAAGTTTATAATTTGCACTCTAGCATATCCAGGGAATTCTTTGATTGCCTTTCTGTGATAAAATAATTCCTCTTTTATTTTGTCATCTAATGTCTGGTCTGCTGATTTCATCTCTTCATTAACATGTTTCCTGCTAAACACATGTCTTAACTTTCTTTTAACAGCCAAGAATTCCAGTCTAATGTGCCTTTTTAGTAAACTTAAAACACTCCAATGATATTCTAATTCTTCATCTAGTTTATGGTCCAATTGCGCAAGTATAATCTTTTTAAAGAATCCTAAAACTCCTCTATGATATTGTAGTTCATCATTTATTTTTTGATCAGAATGTGCAAGATGCTCTATCAGAAATCTTAAAGCATTTCCATGGTATTCTAATTCTTCATCTATTTTTTTATCAGGATGTGCAAGTTCATGTCTTAATTCTTCCCTCTTTATTTTTTCTTTTAACTCTAATCTTCTTATTTCATACAGCAGTTCATCTATCCTTAAAATAGCTACAAATATCAAGGGTGTGAGCACAATAAGCACTACTATTAAAATTGAAGTGATCAAAGATAGTTTCAAAGGCAATTCTAAACCTGCTTTCTCAAATTGCCCAATTGCTAATGTAATGCTGTTAACATGTTCTAATTTCCTATTCTTGATTAAGTAAGATGTCTCCCTTGTCTCTCCTTCTTTTACATTCTCAAAAATCCACTTCAGCACAGGATCCTTTTGTAATATTATTGGCTCTTCTCCTATAAATATCAAGTCATCGCTTGTACCTGCAATATCTTTTGGTATAATTTCTACAAGATCCATTCTTGATAAATCTCTTTCAGCTGTAAATATCTTGTCTACCTTGGAAACAACAATTGTCTCTCCTGTAACCCTGCTCCTAAGTTCATAAACACTTACTTTGGTTTCTATATCAATTCCTGCTGCTTCTCCTGATGCTAATGAATCTCGATATATCTCCAAAGCTGTAGCTGCTTCTCCCTGGACTAATGACGAAGAAAGTTGTACAATTTCTGCTGTAGTCTCTCTTATCTCCCCTGTTTCTGAGAATTTGGTTATCTCAGCTGATTCTGGATTGAAATCCTTGCTGATTCCTATTTCATTTAGCTTTGATTCTGGTAATTCTTTTATAGCTTTCTTAAGAGCTTCTTTAACATTTTCTTGCGCTGTTTCTTCTCTGATGTTTTCTTGCTGAACTTCTTTTATAAGCTCTTCAAATTCTGGCTCTTCTTGTTCAGGAGTTTCTTCCCCAGCTTGTTGTCTTGGAGTTCCTGTTCCTCCTCCTGAACTTCCCCCTCCTCCGCTGCTAGGAGTTCCTGAGTCAGAGCTCAAGCTTACTGTAATATTGTATGTTAAAGAAGTATTCAAATTATTAGCAAAGTCAGCACATCTTACAGCCCAGGATTGAGCTCCATTTCCTAATGTTGCGCTAAAGTTCTGGCTTATACCCTGAGTTATTGTATTGTCTGTGTCATGTATTGTTCCATTTATCATTAAGCTGCAATTTGCTATGTTTAGGTTGTCTGTGACATTATAATTAAATGTTATAGGATTGCTCGTCTGAGTTGAAGAATTACTAGGGCTTATCAATAACACGTTGCTTGGAGCTATATTATCTACATATAAAATGAAAACTGTTGAAAATGAACTATTTCCATATCCATCACTTGCTAATGCTCTCCAGAAATAATCTCCATTGGCTAAAGCATTTACTAATGTATCATTTGTTGTATTTCTAGTCTCACTTATAGTGTAGTTAGTATAAGCTATTTGAGTTAATTCAGTATTATTCCATACTTCTAGATAGTAAGTTAATTGCTGACCATTAGAATCACTTGTATTGCTTATAGTGAATTGTGGTGTAGTATCAGTAGTTCCTGAATTATTTACTGGTGTATTTAGTCTTGGTTCTCTTGGTAATTGGTTATTTATTATTGTTAAATTTCTTAATTCACTAAATGAACTGTTCCTGTTTCCATCATCAAATGCTAAAACTCTCCAGAAATAATCTGCTGTTTGGTTAATAAAGGTAATAGTGTGTCCTGTTGTGTTTGCTCTTTCGGTTATTGAACTATTCACATAGTATTGACTTGTTGCATCTGAATTATTCCAAATCTCTAAATAGTAAGTTACATTGTCTCCATCAGGATCTGTAGTATTGCTCCAGTTTAAAGTTATTGTTAACAAGTTAGTTGATAATTGTGTGTTGTTTAAAGGTAAGTTTAATGTAGGTGTTGTTGGAGCTAAATTTGGTATTGTATATCCAATAGTCACATTATACAATTCTGGACTGTAATTAGTGTCATTTGTTGCTAAAAATGCTTTGTACTGGAAATATCTTCTATCAGGGGTTAAAGTTGTGTTTAATGCTGCTGAAGTAAAGTTAATGAAATAGGTTAAAGTGGTATTATCAGGCCCTACAAACCTTTCATCATTACAAAGAACATCATCGCAGCTTCTTACCTGGAATGTTATGTTAGTTCCTAATCTTGTTGAAACATTATATCCTGAAATATTAGACCAGCTTATTTCTGTATTTCCTGCATCAAATACCTTGCTTGTGTAATTTCCATATAAGTGATATGCACTCGCAGTTGAATTATCTAGAATTATTCTGTCTTTATAGCTGGTCCAGTTTGTTCTTATTAATGTTCCTAAGTTTACACTGCTGAAGTTAGCTATGCTTAAATTTACTATATTATTATGAATATCAGTTACTTCCATCAACCATGAATAATTCAG
>CAYIAV010000048.1:0-7204 GCA_964361505.1 Candidatus Woesearchaeota archaeon
TTTTTAAAATCAAATAAAGAATGCTGCGTTGCCGATCTTAATAATTCGTCAAAAGAAACATTATAAAAACATAAAACAGAGTCTGCAATTGGCTTGATCTGTTTGTCTATGTAATGTTTATAATTTATTTTGTGTTTTTGATTTTGAATTGGTTCAGGACCATCTGTTGTTATTACATATTCTATAAGGCTGGAAGTTATCTTTTTTAGTTTCTTTGCTGCTTGAACATGCTGGGGATTAATTTTAGTATACTCTTTCAGATCTTTGCTTATAGCTTTTCTATAAATTAGCAAATCATCATGTTTTCCATCCTGCAATTCTTTTACGAATTTCTTTACATATTCTGAAACTTCCTTTTTATGGAATATCCTGTCTAATAATTCCAATTGGAATTTTTTAGAAGCTTCTGTCCAGTCTCTTCTTGCAGACTCTAAACCTACAAAATCAATAATTTCTTTTCCATCTTTTACTAAAATACCTGCATAACGTTTTTTAGCACCCTGTTCTCCTCCTCTTATTTTAGGCATTAAGAACTTAATATAATTTTTTTCAAATTCTAATTCTAATTTAGATTCTCTATTGTATTTTTCTTTGATATATTTTTTGTAGAATGAATTTATTTCTATTTCAATTTGTTTACCTATTTTATTTGCTTTTTCCTTTGAGTCTGTTTTTGGATTCAAAAAACATGAATCGGTGTCTATATAGATTACTTCATAACCCATCTCCTCCATCTTTTTTGCAGTTAGTTTAATTAAGAACTGACCGAAGTGTGTTATTGCGTTTGCTATCTTCATATTGAAAAATCTAGAAGCCGGAGATGCCATAGACCCGAACATGGAGTTCATAGTTATTTTAATTGCCTGAGAGGATAGTTCTTTCTTTTGTTGTTTTGCTTTTGCCCTTTCCTTAAATAAACTTTCCAAGAGTTGGGGGATTATTGCATCTTCGTTCTTGAAGTATGCTTTGTTTGGAGATTCAATGCAATTTTTTTCTTTTTTCTCTCTAAAAGAGTAAGGATCTATGTTAAAAGTCATCATAACTGATGGATATAGTGATTTAAAATCAAAAACTAAAATATTGTCATATATTCCAGGCTTAGAAGACATTACATATCCTCCGGTTATGCTTCTTTCTTTTACTGAGAACTTTCCCGATGGAACAACTAATTTTCTCCTTATTGCCTCTCTTATGTATAATGAGTCTAAAGATGCTATTGAGGCATTTACTCTGTCTATAGGCATGCCTGTCAACATTGATCTTTGTATTACCAAATCAATCAATTCTGTTTTTTCCAATATTTGGTAAACTAACTGTGCATCTTCTAAATTGTATTTTGCTAAGGATTCTTTGTCTTCTCTGAACTGTCTTTCTATTTCTTCGACTTTATTGTCTTTTGAGATTAATTTCGTTTTACCAAGCAACTCTTTTGCTACTGTTTCTAACCGGTAATTTTCAAACTTTCTCTCTCTCACAGAAGGAGCATCTTTTAAATATGGATCTCTTATCAGATTTAAAGCGTCTAGGGCTTGTCTCCCCTGAATGTCTATCTTGCTTGTTTTAAAGAAATTCTTCTCTATTGATAACTTACTTACATCTTCAGATCTCCCAAGAGAAAAATTTATTTTATACTTATCGTAGAAATTTTTTAAAACTGCCAAGTCAAAGTCTATGAGATTCCATCCTGTTATGATATCAGGATCTTCTTCTTTTATGGTTTCATTTAGGGATTCTATTAGTTCTTTTTCTGTTGGATAGTTTTCTGCATTTTTTACTTTGTCATCTGAAACTATCAATGTTTTTTTTAATTCATTAGAAAATAAAGACACAGAATAAAGCTTCTTTTGATCATGAGAGGTCTCTATGTCTATTGAAAGCACATTTAATTTAGGCTGGTAAACTGAAGGCTTTATTTTTGGCTCGATGTAAACCCTGTCAACATATTCTCCTTTTTCATAATCTCCTTCTATGTCTATTGTTCCTTTCAAATCATTATCAAATAAAAATCTATATGCGAATCTTATATCTGCTTCGTAGCATTTGATTTTCTTTTCTTCTAACTTTTCCTTTAATTTTGGTACATCTGTGGGTATGTTTAAAATTATTTTTGACATCTTTTTATCTTTAAAGTTATTGAAATCTGTTTCTTCTGAGTCAAATTTTTCAATCTTTTTTGCTTTAGCTAATTTTGAAGATTCTATGTAGAAATAAGGTCTGTAGAAATTTTTAGTTAAGAAAGATTCTTCATTTTCTAGTTTCCCATAAAGCAGGACATATGCTTTGTTATTTTCAATTCTATAAGTCGGATAAAGAATAAATCCTTTCATAGAATTAAACCATATATATTTTTATATAAATCTATTGAATAAAGTAAGTATGGAAAACATGAAAGACTGGAAAAAAGCAGGGAAGATAGCTGCTGAGGCATTAGATTATGGATGCAATTTAGTTAAACCTGGAGCATCTTTGTTGGAAGTTACAATTAAAGTTGAAGATAAAATTGAGAAATTAGGAGGAAAATGCGCCTTTCCTGCCCAGTTTTCTATAAATGATATTGCTGCACATTATACTGCTTCTGTAGAAGATAAAACTGTTTTTAAGAAAGGAGACCTAGTTAAAGTTGATATTGGGGTGCATGTAAATGGAGCTATAGGGGATAATGCAAGAACTGTTGATTTAGGTGATAATAAAAGAATAGTCGATGCTAGCTTAGAGGCTTTGAATGAAGCCATTAAGATTGTTAAAGATGGAACTAAATTACGATATATTGGGAAAGTTATAGAAAAAACTATTGTTTCCCAAAAGTTAAAACCTGTAAAAAATTTATCTGGGCATTTAATTGAAAGATATACTGAGCATGCTGGATTTAATGTGCCTAATTTTGATAATAAAGATGATACGGAGTTAGAAGAAGGAATGGTTATTGCTATAGAACCATTTGCGACTAACGGGATTGGAGTGATCCTTGATGGTAAGAAATCTGGAATTTATGCAATTGTAAGTGAGAATAGTGTTAGAGACCAGATAACAAGAGAAGTTTTGAAGTTTATCAAAGAAGAATATCAGACTTTGCCTTTTTGTAAGAGACAGCTTTTGAAATACATTCCAGAATTTAAAGTTAATTTTGCTTTAAGAAATTTAACTAAATACGATATCATAAGGGAATACAACCATTTGCCTGAAAAAGAAAAAGGGTTAGTTAGCCAGGCAGAGCATACTGTTTTAGTTGAGAAAAATGGGTGTAAAATATTAACAGAATGTTAAAATTATTATTCTGGCTCTCTTAAGATTTGTTTTAATCTTGGTGTTAGTGCAATTAATCCACTTCCCTGTCTTACATATTCATCATAACCAAGTGCAGCTAAAAATTGATGTTGTTCTCTTAATATGCTGGACCTATCTATGAATACTAGTTTTCCTGTTTGGAGCTGTTGAACTCTTTTTTGATAAATAAATCCAGTTACGGTTTCATCTACAAATCTTATTCCTTCTATTAATCTTCTATCAGGAGGATTTCTCTTTCTATGCGCCTTATGCCCTCCTGCCACTTTTACTGAGAATAACATGTTGTTATATACACTACTTGCTGCTTGTAGTGCAATTCTTAATTCTTCTTCAGTGTAATTTTCTCTCGGATAAAACTTTATATTTTGTCCAGCTATGTCTAATAATGGTTTTCCTTCCCTGATTAATGGAACATAATGTATTCTCATTCTACCTTTGGAAGTTATTTCTTCCCTTTCAAATCCTTCTCCGAGATTTAGATCAGTGTCTTCGAATTCTGTTTCTGCAAGAAGAGCGCATCTTGCTAATTCTACTTTAACCAAATTTCCTCTTCTTTCACCAATAGGAGTCATCCCAGCTTGTTTTATTAATTCATCTGAGGGGGAGCCTACACCCTTGTATAAAACTCTTCCACTTGGATCTGTTAAATTATAGAATAAAAGAGGCCTTAATGCATCTTTTAAAGAATGAAGATCAATTGGTAAACTAAATCCCATCAATGCACTTCCTTTCCCTGATTCCAAGATATAGGAAAGTTGGTTTGTATCTAACAAGTCTCTCCTTACTTGTATTCCTTCTCTGCTTTTTAGAGGAGCTACTATATCTCTATTTTTTGAACTATCGCCCAAGTGATCTACAAATCTCCCTGTAATGTCTGCTAAATCAACTCTTGGTGTAACTAAATCTCTTGTAGGTGGATGTACTCTAAGAAAGAACAGGTAATCTGAAAGGTGAAATACATATTCTGGCAATACTATCTTTTCTTCATGCAATAAAGTAACTATTCCTGCAAATAAATCCCTTCTTTCTCTATATCTCCACTCATCAACTTTTTCTGCTCCATCTATTAAATCTGCCGTGTTTAGCTCTACTCTGTCTGGAAAAACCCTTATTGCTAGATTTCCTGTATCATCTTTTATATGATATGAATCGCGTCTTCCTCTCCTAACTAAATCTACTGTGAATCTTCCTGAGGAAATAGCTGGCAATCTTGCCAAATGAGTAAGCATTTTTGAGGATATATCTTTGGTTGTAAATACTTCTAATAATCCTGCTTCTGGAACTGCTGTAATATGGTCTACTAAGTTATAGTAGAGCATTGGTTCTCTCTGTAGTAATCTATGCGGTACATTTAAATATCTTGTACCTGTCTGTTCTTCTAATTCTTGTGCGCCCCTCACTCCTTTTTTGGCAAATTCTAATGATTCGTCAACTATCTGGCATAATGCTCTTTCAGTTTCTGTGAAGTCTACTTCTTCTGGTTTTAGAGTCTGCACTCTATCCATACTTAGACCATAGTTTAATGAGAGTCTTTGTCCTAACATTTTAATTTATTATTGGAAATGGGGTTTATAAATGTTTTCATTTTTCACTACTAATAAGTCATTAGTATGTATTAGAAAACTTAATATTCAAAATTTAAGTTACACATATAATGCTAAAAGATATTAAATTAGATTTAGAAAAACTTTCTAATCCTGAAAAAGCTAAAATCTACCAGAGGTTTTTTAAAACTGGAAAGGGAGAATATGGAGAAGGAGATGTTTTTATTGGATTAACTGTTCCTGAGCAAAGAGAGTTAGCTAAAAAATATGTTGATTTAAGATTTGAAGAGATTAAAGAATTAATTTCAGATAGGATATATGAACACAGGTTGACTGCTCTTTTAGTTTTAGTTTACAAATTTGAGAAGGCTAATGAAAAACAAAAGAAAGAGATTGTAGACTTTTATTTAAAAAATTTAAAATATTCAAATAACTGGGGTTTAATTGATTGTGTAGCTGATAAAATCTTGGGCAGTTATTTAATGGATAAAAATAAAGAAATATTGTATAAGTTTGCTGAATCTAAAGATTTATGGGAAAGAAGGATTGCGATTATCTCTACTTTTACATTTATTAAAAATAATAGATTTGAAGATACTCTAAAAATATCTAAAATATTATTGAAAGACAAACATGATTTAATCCATAAAGCTGTTGGATGGATGTTAAGGGAAATAGGAAAAAGGGATCAAAAAGTTTTAGAGAAATTTTTATTAAAATATCATAAAGAGATGCCTAGAACTATGCTTAGATATGCTATTGAAAGATTTGATGAAGATAAGAGAAGATTTTATTTAAGAAAATAAAGTTTATAAAGAGATAAAGACTCCTTAAAATTGGTGTTTTCATGATTCAGCAAAAAAAGGGTGCTTTGGAACTTTCTATGAATACTATTGTGATAGTTGTTATTGGTGTTACTCTATTAGTATTGGGGTTGGCTTTTGTTTCTGGTGTTTTTGACAAGCTTACAGTGTTATCTGATGACAGTTTTGACAAAGCTAATGAAAGGTTAAATCAGCTTGGTGGAGATTATGAGAGTTTAATTACTTTGGCGCCTAATAATTTTGATATTGAAAAGGAGAGTAGTAAATCTAAAGGGCTTTATATTGTTATAAGCAATCTTGGCAGTACTCCTCTGGATCCTTTGAATGTTCAATTGGAGGTTCCTCAAGATTCAAGTAATGATATTACCTGCAAGTTTAGTGATGGAGCTACAACAAAAGTAGTACGTTCTTTAGGTTCTGGGGAAAATGAAAGGCTTGATGTATTAGTTTCTGCTAAGTCAGCTGCACCTCTTGGGACTGAATCTTGTATTGTAAAGGTGCCTAATGGGCCCAATAATCTTGATAGAGAAAGAACATTCATTGTAAACATTGTTTAAAAAGTTTTAAATAAACTCTTTTCTTTTTTTATTTTATGACATTAAGAGTATATAATACCTTAACAAGAAAGAAAGAAGTTTTTAAGCCTATATATAAAAACCTTGTTGGTCTTTACACCTGCGGTCCTACAGTATATACTTATGCCCATATAGGAAATTTAAGAACTTATATTTTTGAAGATATTCTAAAAAGAACTTTAATTTATAATAATTTTAAAGTAAAGCATGTAATGAATATAACGGATGTTGGTCACTTAACTAGTGATGCTGATACTGGGGAAGATAAGTTAGAATTAGCGAAAAGCAGGGAAAGAAAAACAGCCTGGGAGATTGCTGAATTTTACACTAAAACCTTTAAAGATGACATGAAGGCTTTGAATATTATCCCTCCAAATATTTGGTGTAAGGCTACAGATCATATTAAAGAACAAATTAATTTAATTAAAGCCTTAGAGAAAAATGGATTTACATATAAAACAGAAGATGGAATTTATTTTAATACTTCCAACCTAAAAGATTATGGCAAATTAGCCAAATTAAAAATAGAAAAATTAAAAGCTGGAATAAGAGTCGATGTGAAAGATAAGAAAAATCCTACTGATTTTGCGTTGTGGAAATTTTCTTCTGCTGACAAAAAAAGGGATATGGAATGGAAAAGCCCGTGGGGTGTTGGATTTCCGGCATGGCATATTGAGTGTAGTGCTATGGCCATGAAGTATCTTGGGAATAATTTTGATATCCATTGTGGGGGAATTGACCATATTCCTGTGCATCACACTAATGAGATAGCACAATCAGAAGGTGCTACTGGAAAGAAATTTGTTAATTACTGGATGCATGGGGAGTTTTTAGTTTTGAAAGATACTAAGATGGCTAAGTCTGGAGACAACTTTATTACCCTAAACAGTTTAATTGAAAGAGGCTATGATCCTTTAGCTTATCGATATTTATGTTTAACCGCACATTACAAAACGCCACTAGATTTTACTTATGA
>CAYIAV010000049.1:0-7122 GCA_964361505.1 Candidatus Woesearchaeota archaeon
AAGTTTAAAACAAGATTTGAGAATGTGGGGGGTTTTCTAATTAGTTTCACCATTCCTCATCCTCAACTCTGCAAGGCTTAAAATCCAATTGTTCTTCTGGAATTCCTAATTTTTTTCCATAATTAAATTTTTACTCAGAAAGAGTTTCTAAATCCACTAGGTACTGTCGCATTCTTTCATTATGTGCCTGAACTATATTTCCATAATCTTCCACAGCAGAGCAAAACCATTCAGCATATTTTTTTACTCTTTCAAAACCAGCCCTTATTGTGACTTCTTTGTTTGGTGTTAATTGATATAATTCTTCTTCTGAAGGTTCTTCAAAATCTATACTGGTCCAGTCATAATCTTGTGATAATATTGTACCTATTGTACTTATACCCCACCTTTTTACTCCAATATCTTTCATTCTGGAATACCATGCTTCTCTATCACACTCGGTCAGAAAAACCGGCTCTCTAGAATTAAATCTTATCCTAACTCCAACGAAACCATTATTATATTTTTGACCACCTATCTCAAATGAATCTCTAATAGATAGATTAATATCATATAATTCAGCACCAGCAAGGCCCCTATTGGTCTCATCTGCTAAGTCTATAACCCATTCTTCTAATTGCTCTGCTTTGTCAGTAGTTTGAGTTTGAGTTAAATACCTTCCCATAAGTTTAAAGAATATAGGTAAATATTTAAATATTATTGAAGTTTAAGATATATTTATGATCTCTTTATTGGTGGTAACTCTAAAGATTTTATGATTGAACACAACAATTAGTTCCAATTAACATCTACATCTTCAACTCTATATTTAGGGTTTATATCAATTTCTTCAATTCTCTTTTTATCAAACTTGACATTTTTAGATTGCAAAGTTCCCTGCCATGCAATCATAGCAGCCTGATCGCCGCTATATTCAACAGGCACAACTGAAAACTTAACATTTCTATCTTTGCACATAGTCTCTAGCATTTTTATCAATCTCTTATTTGCAGCAACTCCCCCTATCAGCAATAATTCTTTTTTCTCAGTATGAGCTAAAGCTCTCTCAGAAACCTCAGTTAACATGGCAAATAAAGTTTCTTGTAAAGAAAAGCACAAATCCTCCTGTTTAATATCTTTTTTAAATAAATTAATAGCTTGAGTAATAATTCCAGAGAACTCAACATCCATGCCTTTAACAACATAAGGCAGCTCAACATATTTTCCTTTTTTAGCTAGTTCTTCAATTTTAGGTCCGCAAGGAAATCCTAAACCAATGTCTCTTCCAAATTTGTCCAAAGCATTACCGATTCCGATGCTCAAAGCTTCTCCAAATATTCTATATTTATTCCCTTCTAAAGCAATAATCTGGGTGTTAGCACCAGGAGCTAAAATAAAAACAGGATCTTTGGCTTTTGTTAATAATCTGCCTATCTCCAAATGCGCAATTAAATGATTAACTTCAATTAATGATTTTTTATATTTCAAAGCTAATTCTTTAGCAAAATTCTTTCCAGCTATTAAACAAGGTGCTAGTCCAGGCCCGCAGGAAAAAGAAATAATATCAATCTCTTCAATTTTTAGTTTAGCTTCTTTCAAAGTCTTTTCTAAAATCTCTTCTTTAACATTTTCATGGTGTTTTTTAGCCTCTATTGGAATAATTCCTCCTTTTTCAGTCTTATACATATCTTTAACATTAGCTAAAATATTTCCATTAGAGTCTACAATACTAACACCAAAAGTATGGGCCGTACTTTCAATACCTAAACATTTCATGAAAATTAGTTAATTATTTCTATTTTTAAAATTAATCAATATCTTTCAGTTTCCCAAATCTATAAGTTTTATCTTCATTAACATAAACCTCAATATTTTTAGCTTGTTTCAAATAAGGGCTCATAAACATCCCTTTGGTTATATCAGATCCTTCAGTAACTAAATTCAAAGAGGGCATAACAATTAAAATAGATTTCTTATATTTTCCTTTCAAAAAACACTTATATTTTTGAGTAGGTCTTTCCCTAAAGCTTACAGCAGGATGTTCATGCCCTATAATGATGACTTTTGATTCTTTTGTTATAACAACATCTCCATGAACAAATAAAATTTCTTTTAATTTATAAAAAGGTAGAATCTTAATATTTCTTTTTTGAGTTATGGGTAAAAGTTTAACATCATGGTTCCCTTTAATAATAATTAATTCAGACTTCAAGGCTAAAAAATCAATAAGTTCCAAAACATGCCTCCATTCCTGTTCCGAGATAGAGCCAAATTCATGCTTTAAATCGCCAACAATAATAATCTTTTCAGGTTTTGTTTTGTCTAATATTTTTCTTAAAATTAATAGAATTTCCTGAAGCTGAAATCTAGGAATTAAAACCCCTTGTTTGTTTAAAGACTCTTCAAATCCTAAGTGCAAATCTCCCAGGACTAAGATCTTATCTTTTTTAATGAACAAAGTTAATCCATTAATCTCTATTCCATCAAGAATTTCCATTTTAATTAAATTTTTAAGTTTTTATCATATTGGGGTAAATATGAAAAGTCTTAAACTTTGCGGATTAGCTCTTCTTTTAGCAAGCTGTACACCAAAAAGCAGTATAATTTATATGTTTGCAGAAATAAACCGTCCAGATAGAATAACATATTCTGTTTCTGATGTAGATAACAGAATAAAAAAAGAAATCCTAGAAACACAAGAAAAACAAGGACAAGTATCCCCTTCACTTTTAGAAGCAATAATGAAAGAAACAAGCCAAAGAGGGATTGTTGTTCAGGTTGAAAAAATTGGAGAAAGAATAGAAATTTCAGTATATGCTCCTGTTCTTTATAATCAAAGAAATAGAATTGAAGGATATTTCAAAACAAAGATTATATTCTATGACGCAGATCAAAATGGAAAACTAGACATACCTGTAGAATCAAGAAATAGTGTAGATATTAGTGAATTAGTATTAAAAGAAAAATAAAAAAAGAAAATACTAAGAAAAAGATTCTAAATGAATTAATTCTTTAACATAACATTTTGAGCTTGATTGCCCTTTTCTGATTGGGCTGGTTCAAAAGTTACTCGATCGTTTTCATTAAGGAATACTCCACTAGGTAATGATGTATAATGCACAAAGTAGTCCTGCTCATCTTCTCCTTTAATGAATCCAAATCCTTTCTTTCTATTAAACCATTTTACTGTTCCTTCCATTTTTCCTCCGCTAAAACAATACAAATCTAGTATTATCTTAGGTAATAGTAAAAGTAAGTTTAAAGCATCTTTTTAAATCTTTTGGAAAAAATTAAATAAATATAAAAAAGTCTTAAAACTAAAATAGAAAAAATAAAAGAAAAAAAATAAAGAATTGAGACTAATATCTTAATAGAATCACTTAATATCTTGGTTTCTTCTTAGAATAACAGTCTTTACAATAAACTGGCTTACCTTCTGTAGGCTTGAATGGAACTTCGCATTCTTGACCACAATCAGAGCATGTTGCTTTATGCATCTCTCTTGGACCAAAATTTCTTCTTGGAAATCCGTAACTTCCGCTTCCGCCTTCATTATCGCGTCCTCTCACTTTGATACCCCCTATATCATTTAATACATAAAAAATTGATTCTTTTTATGCTATAAAAATTAATATTACCTAGTTTATAAGGCTTTTCTAAACGGTTTTTTTACTGTTTTTATTCTCTAATCTTTTCTTTTTTTCAGGCTCAAAAATATAGTTTTCTTTTGATGTAATTGATTTTCCTAATTCTTTTTCTGTGTCTTTTCTCGTATTGCCCGCTACTTTCCCGCCCCTTTTAGCAGCATCTTCAACTTCTACAAATCCTTGTTTATCTTCTTTTCTTGTAATCTCAGTAGACACTCTTTCTCCAAGCATATTAAAGATAAGTTCTAAATCGTTCATATGATCTCTTAAGTTCTCTTTATAAGTTCTAAGCCAACTTCAAATGCTTACAAAGTTTATTGGAAACAAGGAAGATTTCATCATGAATTAATTCCAAAAAAAGGATTCTTACCTCTTGAAGATCTTTTAAGGAAATAACCACTTTTCTAACAAGCTTTATAAACATATTATCTCTACTTATTAGACATGATGTTTATAAAAGATAGGATCAATAAGATTATTTTATTATTTGCATCTTTAGTTTTAATGATTTCTTTTATGAGCAACCTTGCAGAAGCCCAGACTTTAACAAACATAGATAGTCTACAGGAGATAACTATTGACGGCGTTATGCACAAGGTATTTTCCGCTTATGACACTAATTCTGTACAAGGGATTTATCATACCATAATAGAAAACAACATGGAGACAACTAATCCAATTCATGTTCATGGTCAGAATAACTCCCACCCCAAAATAATTCTTTTTGATGACAAAATTTATGTTGTCTGGCAAGGATGGGTTGAATTTCCACCACAGCCTCCTGGAAGTTTTAACCCACAACCACAATATACAATCCATTACAAATATTATGAAAACGACAAGTGGAGTCTACCTGGAGTAATCTATTCAGGATTTTCATTTGAAAACTTAGATACGAACATATTCCTAGAAGTTAAAGGCAATGTACTACAAACAAAATTTTTTGACTATATTAATAATGTTGAAAAAACCGAAATCCTCGCCGAGATCGAAGATGTGAACGAAATTGGAAGTATACAGGAACTAGATGTTGACGGAGCTGTTCACCAGGTCTTTTCTGCCTACGATGAAAACAATGTACAGGGGATTTATTACAATTTGATAAAAGACGGCATATCATCTTTCAGCAAGATTTATGTTCATGGTCAGAATAACTCCCACCCCAAAATAATTCTTTTTGATGACAAAATTTATGTTGTCTGGCAAGGATGGGTTGAATTTCCACCACAGCCTCCTGGAAGTTTTAACCCACAACCACAATATACAATCCATTACAAATATTATGAAAACGACAAGTGGAGTCTACCTGGAGTAATCTATTCAGGATTTTCATTTGAAAACTTAGATACGAACATATTCCTAGAAGTTAAAGGCAATGTACTACAAACAAAATTTTTTGACTATATTAATAATGTTGAAAAAACTAGTATATTAGCTGAAAGTTATGATAGTGAAGTCGAAAGTGTTAAAACCTCTTTGACCTATAAACTAATATTAAATGGAAATGCGGATAAAAGCCATGTTGTAAGTAACTTATATCTACCAACAAATTTAAGTGATGTTAAAATCAGCTGGAATTCAAGCAATGCCAGTATTGTTTCAAATACAGGTGCTGTTACAAGGAATAACTCTAGCGATAAAGAAGTTATTTTAACTGCCAGCCTGAAAAAAGGAATCACTTTTGATACGAAAGAGTTTACTCTGAATATTAAAAAACAAATTTTAGCAACCGCTCCTGATCCTGAAGGAAAATTGGAGATTGGAACAGACAATGAAGTCGTGGTCGATAATAGCAATGCTGCAAATTTAAAACAAATAGTTGTACCCGATACAGTTGCTGATAATGAAGATGTCGTTGTTAATCTTGTTTCTCTAGTTGATAATAACAAAAAGCTAACATTGGGATTAAATAATTTAACATTGTCCAGAAATTCAAATACTGGAGTTTCATATTCTGTAGAAATTCCAAGCGGGACTATTATTCAAGGCGAAAGCAACTGGAACGGCCTAATAACAATTCCAACAGTAAAAGCAAATACTGAAGTTACTATTATCAGCGGTACTCCTGACCTAGTTGTAGAAGTAGGAAGCACTGGCGTAAAATTAACATTTGATAAAGCTGTTAAGCTTAACTTGCCTGACAAGGCCGAAAAATCAGCCGGCTATGCCGGAAGTGACGGAATATTCAATACAATAGATGCTTGCACTATCTCTGAAATAGCAAATCCAGATACTTTACCCACTGAAGGTAATTGTTATACAACAAGTGGGAATGATATGATCATTTGGACAAAACATTTTACAAAATTTGCAGCATATACCCCCTCTTCAAGTTCTAGTTCATCAAATTCAGGATCGGGTCCATCTGGAGGAAAAGTTAAAAGTTATAAAGTTATTGACGAAGAACCTACAAAAGAAGAAACAAAAGAAATACTAGTTGTAGAGCCAGTAAGGGAAACTCCAGAAGTAACTCCAATACCATTAATTCAACCAACACCGATTCAAAAAGAACAAGGCTTCTTTGATAGCTTAACAGGTGCAGTAATAGGGGCAACATCAGGAAAGAAAGGAATAGCATCTATTTTTATAGCAGCAATAACTATTGTAGGAATCCTAGGAGTCTATTACAAAAATATTAAAAGAAAAGAAAAAATAAGAAAACAAATAGAGTCTCTAAAGAAATAAACACAATAATAAAAAGTTCTGGAAAATTTTTGCATAAGAATAGAAGGGCACAGTCAACTTAAAGGCGCAAAGCAAAAATTAATGCATTTACTTTAATGTCTTAAAGCTTGTAGGTTAGTCTAAATTTTCTCAACTCACTAGAGTTGACTTAACCGAATAGAAGAAAGGTTTAAATATAAATAAAATAAAGATTGATATGAAGAAAAATGAACGAGTCTATAACAATTCCAAAAAAGACATATGTTGAATTAATGGGATTCAAAAGAATTGTTGAGATAGAGTATGAAAGACCATTATCTAAGGAGCTTCTTAAAAAGCTGGAAAAAGCTAAAAAAGATATCGAAACTGGCAAAGGAGTAATTCTACGTTCCAAAAGTGAGTTAAAGGAATATTTTGAGGCAATGTAAATGTCTTATTCATACAAGTTTTCTCCTCACCTTGATAAACAACTAAAAAAGTTGAAGAAGAAAGATCCCGTAATGCATAAAAGAGTTGAGAAAAAAGTGTTAGAGATTGTGGATAATCCAGAGTTATATAAAACCTTAAGGTATATGCAAGGAAGATACAAAAGAGTACATCTTGATCCTTATGTTCTTCTATTTACAGTTGAAGGAGACACAATAAAGTTTCTTGCCCTTGAGCATCATGACAAAGCTTATGAAATGTAGTTAAAACCAGCCCAAGAGATAAGATTAATCCCCCCCATAATCTTTCCCAATCTTAGCTAAAACCATCTGATGCATTCTTCTTAAAAATTCAACTTTGTCTTCCATTTTCATAATATCAATATAGCCTTCTAGAACTAAATTAA
>CAYIAV010000050.1:0-4238 GCA_964361505.1 Candidatus Woesearchaeota archaeon
TCTGGTAATTTTATTGGCAAATCTTTTTCTTTTACTGGAACAATTTTGCAAGTATCACAATATACTATTGGAATTGGTGTGCCCCAATATCTTTGCCTTGAAATTAACCAGTCTCTTAACTTGTATTGGGTTGTTGATTTTCCTAGTTTATTTTTTTCCAAGTGTTTTGTTATTTTTTCTTTTGCTTGAGTGTTGTCTAGACTATTGAATTCTTTTGAGTTTACTAGAATGCCTTGTTCTGTGTAAGCCCTGTATAATTCGTTAAAGTCTAATTGTTCTTTTTTTATTCCTATTCTTAGCCCGAAATCCTTTGCTTCTTTTAGCTGCTTATCCCACTCAAACACCTTGTTTTCTGTTTTTGAGTGAAATAATATTTTCTTTATTTTCCCTTCTGAATGGATATACCATGGGCCCCCTATAAATTTATTTTTCGCTAAATTGAAGACATCATCAATTTTATCCGTGCAGATTTTTACGATGTTTTCTTCTTCGATTATTTTTGCAAATTTTTTAGCTTCTGCATAGAATTTTTCATTTAATGATTTTTTAATTGTCACGACACAAGTGTTACCTTGAGAGATAACTATTTTTATTGGAAGATTGTATTTTTTTGCAAATTCAAAATCTCTTTGATCGTGAGCTGGAACTGCCATAACCATTCCGCCGCCATATTCTGCAAGAACAAAATTTCCTGTGTAAACTGGAATTTTTTCTTTTGTTAATGGATGTATAGCATAACTTCCTGTGAAGGCTCCTTCTTTGTTTAATTTATCTGCATCTTTCTCACTTGTTGAGACTATTTTTTTTAGAAAATTTTCTACTTCTTTTTTTTGATCTTTTGTTACAAGCTCCATTAACCTTGGGTGTTGTGCTGAGACAACCATGAATGTTATTCCATAAATTGTGTCTGGTCTTGTTGTAAAAACATACCAATCTTTACCATTGATTTTAAATTGTATTTCTGTTCCTTTAGATTTGCCTATCCAATTTTTTTGCATTATTTTTATTCTTTCGGGCCATTCTAACTTATCGACCATTTCTAAAAGTTCTTCTGCATAATCTGTTGTTTTGATGAACCACTGCTCAAGATGCTTTATCTTAACTTCTGTATCACTGTGGCGCCAGCATTTGCCATTGTGAACTTGCTCATTTGCCAAGACTGTGTCACATTTTTCACAGAAGTTTACTGGAGCTTCTTTTCTGTATACCAAGCCTTTTTCTAAAAATTTTAAGAAAAAATACTGATTCCATTTGTAGTATTCTGGTGTGTGAGTCATTACTATCCTACTCCAATCATAACTCATTCCTAGAGATCTTTGCTGTTTTATGAAATTCTTAATTGCTGCTTCTGTATACGTTTTAGGGTGTTCTTTTGCTTTTATTGCTGCATTTTCTGCTGGCAAGCCAAATGAATCATAGCCCATAGGGTATAAGACATTAAAGCCTTGCATTCTCTTGAATCTTGTATAGATATCTCCTATAGAGTAATTTAAAGCATGCCCCATGTGTAAACCAGAACCAGATGGGTAAGGGAACATTTCCAAACAGTAAAATTTCTTTTTTTTAGAATCTTCCTTGACTTCAAATATTTTAGACTCTTCCCAATTTTTCTGCCATTTAGAAGCCACTTTGGTGATGTCTATCATGTTTCTTTATTGTTATACTCTCTTTAAAAATTTTATTAAAAATGAAAGTTATATAAAAGAATAAAGAATAGACTATCTATGGAAAAAATCCTGATTAAAGTAGATAACATTAAACAGCTGAAAAATAAGCTAAACAAGGCTCAGGGATTTGTCATTGTTGATGTTAATGATGAAAAAATTCTTAGGGCTGTAATTAATGATAAAAAAGTTAACATGATTATCAATGTTGAAAATAGCGCCAATAAGGATTTTATGCATGCCCGGAATTCTGGCTTGAATCAAGTATTATGTA
This sequence comes from Candidatus Woesearchaeota archaeon, assembly GCA_964361505.1. Taxonomy (GTDB): domain Archaea; phylum Nanobdellota; class Nanobdellia; order SCGC-AAA011-G17; family GW2011-AR20; genus JACQNJ01. The sequence continues at coordinate 1,939 of CAYIAV010000050.1, forward strand.
AAATTTTAAAGGAAAGAAACATTGTTGTGGGGTTTAGCTTTGATACTGTATATAATAAAGAAGGGATGGATAGGGCAATATTATTGGGAAGGATGATGCAGAATGCGAGGATTTGCAGAAAGTTCAAGGTTAAAACAGCAGTAGTTGACTTTCAAGGAAGGTGTGAGAAAGATTTAAATAGCTTTGGCGCTTGTATTGGACTTACTAACAGGGATTTTGATGTCATAAAATGCTAAAAAGTGAATATTTAGAAAGAGATGCAGGTGAACATTTTGATGATTCTTCTGATGATGAGTCTAATTTTGATTTATCAGACTTAGGAGACTACATTAATTATTCTAAAAGGTTTAAGAAATGGAGAATAAAAGAAATCTATGTTGCTAGCTAAAAATGAGGTGGAAACTTTTAGTAATATTTTTTCTAATTCTTTTTGTTGCTGTTCAGACTAGTAAAAGCGATGAAAACAAAATTGATGATGCTGTTTTTGAAGCTTTAGAGGGAAATAATGAAGTATCTGTTATTGTAAAACTAAAAGATAGCACTGGAACTTTGGTTACAACTGAAGTTCAGACTTCTGATGTTTTAGATAATCTTGGAGATGATTTTGAGAAAAAAAATGAGTATGGTAATGTTTTCAAGGGATTTTCTGGAAATATTACAACAGAACAGCTTGAAACTCTGAAAGATGATGGAAGAGTTGAAAGGGTTTATTTTGACTATCGCGTGAGAGCTTTGACAGTTAATACAATTAATATTCTTAATACTTCAATCATGAATGCCAAAACCATTAATGGTGTTAATGTAACTGGAAAAGATCAAACTGTTTGTGTTGTTGATACTGGGGTTAATTACAATAACTTATCTTTAGGGGGAGGATTTGGTGCAGGATTTAAAGTTCTAACTGGATATGATACTGTAAACAATCCTGACGATGGGGATCCTATGGATGATAATGGACATGGATCACATATAGCAGGTATAATAGCGGGAAATGGACAAATAAAAGGCATGGCTCCTGGTGCAGGCATAGCTGCATTTAAAGCACTAGACAGCAGTGGAGGAGGATCAACTGGTGATGTTGTGCAGGGAATAGACTGGTGTATAGGGAATTCTACTTCATATAACATTACTGTTATTAGCTTAAGTTTAGCTTTACTTAATGGAAGCACTGAAGCAAAATTTAATACCCGGTGTGATGGAAATGATGTTGTTGTTGATGCTGCAAACAAGGCCAGAGAAAGCAATATTTTAGTTGTTGCAGCTGCTGGAAATGACGGAAGTACTGCAGGGGTAGCAAGCCCTGCTTGTGGAAGCAATGTTACTGCTATCAGTTCTGTGAACAAGCAGGATTCTCCTTCAGGATATAATAGTGGAACTTTAACTAGTTTCTGGGCACCTGGAGAAGACATTTATTCTGTTTCAAGCTCTGGAAGCAGCGGTTGTGCTGATGGATTTTGCAGTGGGACTTCTATGGCTGCGCCTCATGTAGCAGGGATTATGGCTTTATTATTGCAATATAAAAAAAGTGAAAACGGGACTAGTTTAAAACCACTTCAGGTTATTGAAGCTTTGAATAAAAGCGGAGTAAATATTACAAGATCAGGAATAACGAAAGTAAGAGTTGATGCCTATGATGCAATAAGATTTTTAGATATTCAAGCACCTTTTGTAGATATTAATTTGTCAACTTTAGATGCTTATTTCAATACTACAAATATGACTATTAATTTTAGTGCTATTGATCCATTTTTAGATTACTCTTTGATTAATGTTACTTACCCAAATGGGACTCAATGGTTTAACAGTACAACTAATGTAACAATACCCTTTAGCAATTTAACAATTAATGGAAATTATACTGTTGTTTTGTTTAGCAATGACAGCAATAACAACAAAAATTTAAGCGTAAAAAGTTTTAGGATTATAACTCCTGCTGTGGCTTTAGAGTATCCTACAAAATTTGTAAATTCAAGCGATAATGATGTTACAATAAATTGCAGCGTGAAGAGCCAATTTAATTTGGTTAACTTGAGTTTGTATCATAATATCAATGGAACTTTTTTATTCAATCAGACTGTTAATTTAACTGGAAGAAATAATTTCACTAATTTTACATTAAATAATATAAGTGATGGAAGGTATGACTATAATTGCATAAGTTCAGATGATAGTAACAATACTTTCTTTTCTGCATCAAATCATACATTCACTATAGACACTACAAATCCAGGAGTAGAATTATTAAGTCCTAGTAATGCAAGTACTGAAACTAGCAGCAGTATTACATTTAGTTTCAATGG
>CAYIAV010000050.1:4338-7099 GCA_964361505.1 Candidatus Woesearchaeota archaeon
TAGAAATATTATTTAATGAAGTGAGCATCATAAAAGAAAGCTTAAGAGCACTTGAGCCCCAAGAATTGAATACTAACAGGAAGATTACCACTTCTTCAGGTAAATCGACCATGAATCTAGTTGTTAAGTTTAATGGGGAAAAAAGTGTTGAAGATTTTATAATTTATGATGAGGTTCCAAAAGATTTTGCTGTAGATTCTGACTTAATTGAAGTGAATGCAGAAGGAGCTAAAGTTACTATTGTAGAAAGAGATCCTGTGTACATGTTTTCTTACAAAAATGCTAATCCTGAAAGCGAGTACATTGTAGAATATATTGTTGATAAAGAGGTTAGTACAGAAGTTATAAATGAATTTAGAAGGCCTATAATACTTGTTAAAGATTTTGAGGAAAAACTCCAGACTGAACAACCGTTGAAAGAAGGAAAAACTGATTTCAAGAAATATTTATTCATAGGGGGGGGAGTTTTATTAGTTATATTTATTATTCTTGGCGTGATATTATACAAAGTTGAGAGAATTGAGAAGAAAGAAGGATTACGCTAAACAACCCTTAAAAATTTTTCTGCTATATTTATATCTTAAAATGAAAATTGCAAGACTGGAAATTTTGGGAATTGACGCTTCACTAAGGCGCAATGAGTCATATTATGATGATGGATTTGTAAGCTGTCTAAAAACCCATGCACAGAAATTGTGCAGCCACTACCCGTGTAAAAACAACCTCCTAAACCAAAGGTTCTTGGAAAGAAACTATAAAGAGACTAAGGGGTTCTATTTACCTTTGGCTAGCCCTCATGGCTGGGAGTACCATATAGCTTATAAGAACTGCAATGATGAAGCAATAAATTTATTCACCCGGGCGCATGAAGAGACACATGTAATGCACGAGCTGGATGGATTGGACACACTCACTCAAAGATTTCTTGAAGACCAGCGTGTATTAATTGATTTTAAGGGAATAGGCGAAGAAGAGATTATAGCTGATTTAGGCGCCATATATGCACTGATTCAACACAACATTAGACCTGAGGCTGTAAGAGGAGAATACAAAGCCAAAACTAAAAACTATTTTGACATAGCTATGAAGTTATATAACCAATCTAAAATTCCTGCAAGGTGCATTTTTACATAAATTAAGATTCAGGAGAAGAATAATTTAAATATAGAAATGTTTTCTTAATACCATGGATTTAGAAAAAAGACTTGAATTAATCAAAAGAAATACATGCGACATAGTTACTGAAGAAGAGCTTGTAAAACTTTTAAAAAAGAAAAACCCCAGTGTTTATTTAGGAACTGCTGTTACTGGAAGACCGCATATTGCTTATTTTGTCTGGGTGTTAAAATTATCTGATTTTTTGAAAGCTGGTTTTAAAGTTAAGCTATTATTGGCAGATATACATGGTGCTTTAGACAATACACCCTGGGAGGTATTAGAATATAGATACCAGTATTATAGCAAGATTATCCCCTTGATGTTTAAATCCATAGGCACTGATATAAAAAATTTTGAGATTGTAAAAGGGTCTAGCTTTCAATTAAAAAAAGAATATATCTTAGATGTGCTAAAGATGTCTACTTTTGCAAGTGTTAATGACTGTAAAAGAGCTGCTTCTGAAGTCGTAAAATTTGGAGATAACCCTAAACTTTCTGGTTTAATATACCCTATAATGCAGTCTTTAGATGAGGTTTATTTGGATGTCGATATGCAGTATGGCGGCTTAGATCAAAGAAAAATTCTGATGTTTGCAAGAGAAAATTTGCCAAAATTACAGTATGATCCTAGAGTTGAAATCATGACACCTTTGATACCTGGCTTAGCTGAAGGCGGAAAGATGAGTGCGTCTGTTGAAGGAAGCAAGATTGATTTATTAGATGATGAAAAAACAGTTGTTAATAAGATTAGAAATGCGTATTGTAAAGAAGGAGAAGTAGAGAATAATGGAGTTTTGGCATTTCTAAAATATGTTATTATGGCTATGAAAGGAGATAAGAATAAAAAATTTGTTGTTAAAAGAGACAAAAAGTTTGGAGGAGATCTAGTTTTTAATAACTATGAAGAAATTGAAAAAGCCTTTATTAGAAAAGAGCTGCATCCTTTGGATTTAAAGAATGCTTTAACTGAAGAAATAAATGAATTATTAAAACCTATTCGGAAAGAAATTAAAACCTTACAAGGTATAAGCGAGAAAGCCTATGAAAGCTAAAAAAGTTAAGGGAGAAATATTTTTTTAGGTGTTATTTTGCTGCTTCAATTGCCACATATGCTACTGTAGGCTCGTGTATAAAAATTGATATAGCAACGTTTATAAATACTTTATTCTTATGGGGTTTGGATGAGAGAAAGGAGAAGGGTTATATTCTTTCTTAAGGTGTTTAAATGAGGCCTATTTTACCAAGTTTAAGGGAAAAAAATAGATATATTGTTTATAATATCAAAAGTGATAAAAAATTAAAATTTCGTGAGATTATGGAAGCGGTAGAAAACACACATTTAAGGTTTTTAGGGGAATTAGAAACTGCAAAGGCGGGAGTAAGGATTATGGATCATTTTTATCAAAATCAGGGAATTGTAAAAGTGCACAGCAAATACGTAGACAAGTCCAGAGTTGCCTTAATGCTTTTAAAAAAAGTTCAAGGAAAGGATGTTATTGTTCAAACTGTTGGAGTCTCAGGAACTCTTAAAAGAGCAAAATCAAAGTTTTTTAACCAGGGAGGTGGGTTATAATGCAACAGCCAGTTCAGCATCAAATGATGGG
>CAYIAV010000051.1:0-6827 GCA_964361505.1 Candidatus Woesearchaeota archaeon
AGTAACAACTACTTGCACCTGTAGTGACACATAGTTGTTGAGACAGACTTGCACAGGTTACAACTGAAGTTTTGTCCTGGCAAACAACTCCAACTACTTGGCATCTATCTGAAGGGCAATTAACTTGACTAAAAGTGTTACATGCTAGCGAAGTTTGAGCATGTACAGTAATAGAAATATCTCTAAAGCTACCATTATTATCAAGAACTCTAATCCTGCAATTTCCAGCAACTAATCCTTCCACAGTAAATGTAGTTCCCCCAATAAATGAAGTTCCTTCTGCATTAGGAACTGGAACAGTTATTCTACAAATTAGGCTAGAATCTGGGAGAAGACTAGCTCTATAAGTAGGTTTACCACCAGAAATAGTAGCTGTAGCTCTACTTCCCACAATTATAGTACTTTGGACATTTACACTAAGTCCCGCTGGTTCAGAAGTAGATCTATTTGCACATACTCGATTAGTTCCAGATTGGCAGAAATCACTTGTACATTCTGAATTGCTTGTACAAGATTGACCATTTGCTTTTAATGCTGTTTCTGTTGTAGTAACTGCTGTACATAACACTGCATCTTGTGATGCAGAATATTGGCATAATCCGCTTGTACATTGAGTATTTGAAGTACAAGGTTGGCCATTTGGTTTTAATGAACATACCTCAGTAACTTGTGCAGCTGAGTATTGGCAGAAATCACTTGTACATTCTGAATTGCTTGAGCATGATTGTCCAGCTGCTTTCTTTGTAGCAGTTTGTGAAGCAGTTACAGATTTATCTGCACATAATCTTAATGTGCCTAGACTACAATATCCACTTTGGCATTCAGAATCTTGATTGCATCTGAAATTATTAGCAAATTGGGGAGAAATAACTACAGTTGCCTCACCTTTATTTACACAAATATTTTTTATACTATCCCATTCACAATATACAGAATCTCCTTGACAATTAACTAGCGTAACATATCTAGAACAAGGTAGGATAGAAGCTAAAACTTGTCTAACATCGCAGAAACTTGGGCTCCCAGGTTTACAATAATTACTTTGGCAATCCAAATCTACAGAACATATTTTTCCATTTTCATTTTTAGCTTGCTTATCTCTGCATCCTTCACCATATTTCTCACATCTAGCTAATGGACAGTTATTAGCATTAAATTCCTCACAAGACAAATCCTCTTCCTTAGGATAACAAATATTTATTTCTCCTTGTTGACGTACACATTTACCACTATTACATTCTTCATTGTTACTACAACGTTGATAATTTGCTTTTTTACCAGACAAAGGAGTTCTAGCTGTTGCGACATTAGTAAAAACAGCTTGTTCTGATTCTTGATCATCAAATCTAGCACCTACTCTGTAATAATAAAAGGTATCCGCCTGAACTCTTGTGTCTGTATATCTACATTGCCCATTAGCAGCACACCTCAAAACTTTATCTATAATCTCAAAATTCACTCCATCTACGCTTCTCCAAACATCATAAACAGGAGATTCTCTTCCTACACCACCTACAACACCATTAAATAAATTTCCAAAAAATTCTTTTACAGAATCAAAAAATCCAATATTTCCAGTTATTTGATTAGTCTCGATTACAACCATAGCTACCATTACACCTTCTGTATCTGCAGGGCTCCATGTTAAAATTACAGAATTACTCGGGGGTATAGAAGTGCTTATTGGTTGAGCAAATAAATTCGGTGAAAACATGATTTTCCTAGCTTGATCATCTGGTTGTTCAACAGTTTGTCTAGACTTACAGATTTTAAGTATATTATTAACAGGCCCACATAATCCACTTATACATTGTTCAGATTTATCACACATAGAATTATCAGGCAAATTTGCCCTTTCAAGAACAATGGGTTCTTCTTCATCTTCTACATCAACAGTAGTGTCACCACCAGAAGCAAATCCGTTTATTGAAATAACCTTAGCCCCGCTTCTTCCAGTAGAATCTCTCACAGCTACACTACATCCACCAAGTTGAACTGCCCTTATAGCTATTGAATCAGAATTGTCTAATCGTGTTCCCCCACTAGTTCCTCCTTCAATCAGACAACCGCTAAGTGAAATAGAATCAAGTATCCTCCACGAATAAGGTCTAATCCCAGTAGTAATAGTAAGAATAGAAATTTCACCTACACGAATTTCAGTCGGATTCGCATTAATTATAACTGAAGGTTGAGTACCTATACCTCCATCACCATCTCCATCATCTGTTTGACGTCTTCCTACAGCTTCTTTGCTAAAAATGCTCTTAAAATAATCAGTAACATCATCTATAACACCATAACTAGTTATAGTATTTTCACTAGTTCTAGTAACTAAACCAGTATAATCAAATTGATCATTAAAAGAATTAAAGATAACCAAGGCGCTCAAGATTAACAAAAATACAAATAGATGCTCCTTTTTCACCCTTTCATAAAATCCCAAATATATACACCCCTACATCCAGAAGAGTCAGCCTCTTTTTCACTATTATAATCTAAAATAACTAATATATAAATTATTCTAAAAAAATGACATTCTTTAAATCTTTAAAATGTTTATCTCCCGTCAATATTGTACAACCAGTCTCTTTTTGTTTTGCCAGAATAATTGCATCCATTATGCCAAATCTACTGATTTTTTTTCTATTTTCATGTCTTATCTTAGCTGCTTCAATCCAGCTAGACAAATCTATTTTCTCTAAAGAAGAGCAGCTCTTTATTAGCTTAAAAGAGAATTCAAAATCCTTTTCCTCTCTCAAGCACCAGAGATAAATCTCAGCAATGCAGCTATCTAATGTAATAATGGTATTTTTAGAATTTTCTAAGATATTTTTTACAATAATCCCTTTTTTTGATCCTAAGAAGTACTCAATCCAAGCATAAGTATCAAAAATATAATTCAAATTAAAACACCCTGTCTAAAGTATCCTCTTCTCTAACAAAAGGTTTAGCTCCTTTAAATACGCCAAACCCGTTAATTCTTTTTTTTGTTAAAATGTCTACAACAATCCTATCTTCTTCTTTAATCTTCATATTTTTAACAGCTTGGGTGGGAATCACTATACCAAGTGAGTTCCCCCATTTTTTTACATAAGATTCCACAACAACCATAATTATACATAAAAGTATAACTATTATTTAAATCTTTCTAAATTGCCTTGTAAAAATTCCTTAAAAAGAATCCAATTAAACTAGGCTTAATGAACATTCCTAAATTTCTTAAAGGATAATCCCTGTTAAAATTTCCTAAATCAATTGTTTTCAAAACTTTAATAAAATCATTATAGTCATTTTCATTAAATTTATTCAAAAATTTTCTAATTCTTAAGTGAAACATTAAATCCTTATTTAATTCTTTTCTCCATTCTTTTTCATAATCTAGATTATTATTCAAGCAGTCAGCTAAAATCTTTCCAGCTCTCATTCCATAAACTATCCCTCCACCAGTTGTGCTTTTGACTTGTCCAGCAGCATCTCCAATCAAGTACACATTATCTTTAGAAGTAATATTTTCAGGATTGTACATCGGAATAGGACCAGCCTGGCATTCATCTAAATTTTTCAGTTTTAATTTTTTTTTTAGTAAATCAAAATAAGTTGAAACATTTTTCTCAGAAGCAACACCAACTCTAGCTTTACTATCACTTTCAGGAACAACCCATCCAAAAAAATCAGGAACATTCCCAAAATAAACATAGAAAACATCTTTTTCCATGGATAAATTTGCAGTATATTGTTTTCCAACCCAATTCTTCCTATTAACATACAATCCAGAAGCTTGCGCAACTTTGCTGACAGGCCCATCAGCCCCAACTAATATGTCAGAACTGAATCTCTTCTCCCCTTTATCAGTTTCAAATTCAGAAATTATTTTTCCATTTTTATTAAAATTTAAAAATCTATGATGCTTATACAATTCAGTTCCATTATCCAAAGCTTTCTCAATTAAAAATTTGTCAAATTTGTCTCTATAAACAATAAGCTCTTCAGTTTTTAATTTAAACTCGTAGTAATCATCATTAGGAGCAATTAATCTAACTCTTTTAATTTTATTAGCAATAACACTTTCATCTATTTTAATCAAGTCAGTAATAGCGCTTGTCAATATTCCAGTGCAAGCAACAGGCTTCCCAACTTCCTTATGCTCTTCAAATATCCTTACAGAGTCTTTAGCATTCAAGCTGAAAAAGCTTCCTGCAGGTCCAGCTCCAACAACATTAATCATAATGTTTATATAAACACTGCATTTAAAAAGCATAATGCTCGATATACTATTAATAATAATAGCAGTAATCTGGTTAACATTCGCATCAGTTTCTGACCTAAAAACAAGAGAAGTTCCAGACTGGATAAGTTTCTCTTTAACAATTATTGCAGTAGCATTTCTTCTTATACAAATAATAAACCAAAAAAATTACAAATTATTAATCAATCCATTAATTTTTGGAATAATATTCACAGTGATTGCTTTTGCCATGTACTACACAAAGCAATGGGGCGGAGGAGATACAAAATTGTTAATCCCATTAGGAATTATTTTCTCATCATATCCTGAAAAATTATTAAATTATTTAAACCCAACATTAAACATGCAATTTCCAATAATTCTTTTAATAAACATTTTCGTTATTGGCACAATTTACAGTTTATTATATAGTTTTTATTTAGCTATAAAAAATAAAGAAAAATTCATAAAAGAATTTAAAAAAAATGAATCAAAAACAGCAAAGATAATAGGAATAATTTTAGCAGTTGTTTTAGTAATAGCAACAATATTTTTACAAAGTCCAAAAAACGTTTTATTTTTATTATTATCATTATTAGTATTAATAACTCCATATCTTCTGGCATTTGTAAAATCAGTTGAAAAAAGCTGTATGTTAGAAAAAATATCAACTTCAAAATTAACAGAAGGAGATTGGGTAATAGAAGACATTTATCATAATAAAAAACTAATTCTTAGTAAAAATAATTTGGGTGTAACAAAGAACGAAATAGAAATAATTAAAAAAATAAAGAGAAAAATTTTAGTAAAAAACGGCTTGCCATTCATACCTTCATTTTTAATAGCAGTAATTATAAGTCTTATTTTTGGAAATTTATTTTTCCCATTTTAAGGAATCCTGTAATCATCATAAAATATTTCCTCTGCATCCTCAACCTTAATCTCTTTTCTTGCCTCTGGTTGAAATCGCAAAAGCATTGCTAATCTATCTAATTCCTTTTCATCTATTTCTTTTCCCTCCCAAGCAAAACTAATTTTATCATCATTCTCTCTGGGTATTACATGCACAGCTAAATGGTTTAATCTCTGTCCCGCATTATTTCCATTAGCAACAAAAATATTAGTATCCTTAACTAATTTGAAATAAATAACTTTAGCCGCATTGTTAGCAACTTCAAATATCCTGGCATCTTCCAATTGAGTGCTGAACTGAACATGTTTTTTAGGAATCACTAACACATGTCCTAGATTAGCAGGATGAATGTCTAAAAAAGCCAAAACCTCATGATCCTCATAAATTTTTTTAACAGAAATCTTTCCCTCAGCAATAGAGCAAAACAAGCATCCTTCTTGCTGCTCTCCTTGTTGTTTCTTAATATAATCAATTTGTTCAGGAGTTAATTTCTTCAGGAATTCAGGTAAAGCATTTTTCTGTTCTTCATGAGGCAATTGGGCTATTTCCTGTAATTCTCTCACAAGTTCAGGGGTTAAAGGACTTTGCATTATACCAATAGAAGTAAAAACATTAAAAAACTATCCTATAGTTCTTCTAACATCAACAACTTCAACAGAATTCACACCATCTAAATTTCTAATCTGGTCTTCTAAAGCATCAGTATTGCCTTTAGACTCATCCATAATAAAAGTGAGTTTCATGGCTTTTAAACCAAAAGCAATTTTTTCAAATTCAGTTTTAGTCTCTGTTTTGCCAATAAACCTTTCAATTAATTTCTTAGTTTCAATTTCAATAGAACCAAAATCAGTTTCAGGGCTTTCAGGCATTATTTTTAGAGTAACAACAATTCTTGCCATTTTTAGTTAGGACCTGAAAAAGAGCAATCTTTGCATTCATACTTAGCACCTAAAGATCTGCAATGTCTGCATCTATAAATCTCAGATTTACCACAATCAGGGCATTTAAATTTCACCCATCCTGACTCATTTAGCTCTACATTGCACGAATTACAGGTTAACTTTTTCTCCATATAGAACCCCTTTTCTAAATATTTATAAAGCTTTCTTATAGCTAATCACTATGGAATTTTCTGTTATTGTTCCTGCCCACAACGAAGAGCTTTACATAGAAAAAACTCTTTCTTCAATACCTAAATCGATAGAATCAATAGTTGTTTGTAATGGCTGCACAGATTCAACTGAATCAATAGCAAAAAAATATGCAAAAGTAATTGTTATAGAAGATAAAAATGTCTCAAAAGCCCGCAATTTAGGCGCAAAAAACTCCTCTGGTAACGCATTAATTTTCCTAGATGCAGATACATATTTTATTTCCGAAAAATCATTTGATAAAATAGAAAAAGCATTAAAAAATTCAATAGTTGGGACTTGTAAATCAGTTCCAGATTCAAAATCACTAAAAGCAGGTATTGTAATAGCTTTCAAAAATCTTTTCTTATGGACTCATTGGACATCTGGTGTTATATTCTGTAAAAGAGAAACATTTGAAAAAGTTCAAGGCTTTAATGAAAATTTAACAAAAAAAGAAGATAGAGATTTTGTTAATAAATGTTTAAAGCATGGAAATTTTGGAATCGCTAATTGTTATGTAGTTAACTCAATGCGAAGATATGAAAAATATGGTTAT
>CAYIAV010000052.1:0-4359 GCA_964361505.1 Candidatus Woesearchaeota archaeon
ATAATGTTAAAGATGGTGAACTTACTCTAGGATTGAGCAAAGAAGAGTTTAGTAAATTGTATAATGAACATCTTTCTGTTTTGGAAAATTTCTTGTCTTTTGAACTTGATATATCTTTAAGCTCAAATGAAAAACCAATTTTAATCCAAACTATAGGGACTGAAGATGATGAAAAAAGTTTGAGGTTTATTGCTGCTCAATCTATTGATTATGGGGCAGTTGCACAACTAAGGATTGGAGAAATTTATCTGGCTTTGGCCAATGATGATAAAACAATAGAAAGAATTAATCAAGCTAATCAAGCAGCTAATGTTATTTCTCAAATAGCTAATGAGCCACAAACATCTCGAGAATTCCAAAAATCAACTTCATTTAGTTTAACATATTATGATGATGGCTATATTTTTTCTAATGCCGAGCTGGATATAATATTTCCTGGACTAATTGGTTATTATATAAAAAATGATAGAGTAGGGGATACTTATCCTATATTTAAAAATGAACCACTCTTAGATGATGAGGTAGGCTATGTAAGTCCTGGAGGAAAGTTTAATATTGAAAATGGAAATCAAGATGAAAGATTATTAGAAAGGATGAATGTTCATCCTAAACTTATTTCTTTATTATTTTCTGAAAGAAAAGATGGCAGTTATGAATTAGATAAAGAAAATACGATTTTAGATTATGAAACTAATACTGAAGAATCTGTCCTTACTGTTCCAGAAAGATCTGTTGTTCTTTCCCCTACTTGAAATGAAAGATTTTTTCAAAAAACATATTCTTAGAACTTATCTGCTAGATGCTGGATTTGTTTTGGTTTTGGGAATTTTTCTTTTATACGCAAGATTTAAATTAAGTGCTTTTTTAGTATTAATAAACAGTTATGCTCCTCAATTGGACTCTATTGATTCTAACCTAGATGCAGCGACAGCAGAGTTATTAACAAATAACCTTGATAGCATAACAAATAATATGTACATCCTTTTGATTATAGTTCCTATAATTGTTTTTTTAATTTATTTTATATTTCAAGGAGCAAGCTTTTATTACTTGAAAAAAGAAAAAAAATACTTAATTTACTTTTTTGTGACTAGCTCATTTTCTTATATTTTATTTACACTTTTATTAACTAAAGGAATTAATATGCCATTGAGTTTAGTATTTTTACTTATTGCATATTTAACTTTTTTATCATACATAGAGATTAAAGAAGAAAATTACATGAGATTACTGAAAAAATCTTATGTTATGTTTCCTGTATTTTTTGGATACCTGATATTATGGATTATTTCTTTATCTTTATTTTTGATGGTGATTTTAAAATATGCAATTGATGATTTAAGTTATATTCTTTTTGCAGGATTAGGTTTATTAGTTTTATTTGGAGTAAGCTATTACAAGATTTTGATTGTGAAGAAGTTTTCTTAAAAATTTGAGGGAGTCAGGATTCGAACCTGAGTAAGCACTAAGCTACTGGGTCCTAAGCTTAGCTTTTTAGAACGTTTGATTCTAAAATCCAGCCCGTTTGACCGCTCCGGCACTCCCTCTTTAATGATGGGATTATCAGAGGATATTTAAAAATGTGTTTTTTTAGAAATGTTCCTAAAATAGCAAGCTTTATATATATTAAATATTTACACTGTTTTAAATATTTTAAATAAATGGAGGATTGAAAATGCCAACTATAACTTTATCTGTTCCTGAAGATTTAAAGCAAGATATGGATGAATCTAAGGATATAAATTGGTCTGAGGTAGCAAGAGAAGCAATTAGAAATAAGATAGTGCAACTTAAGATACTTAAATCTATAACATCTAAGTCTAAGTTAACTGAGAAAGATGCCTTGGAACTAGGAAGAAGGATAAATGAGTCCTTGTATAAGAGATATAAAAATAGGTGAATGAATGGAGTTTGTTATAGATGCAAATGTAATTATTTCTGCGCTGATTTCAACTCAAGGCAAGACCTTCGATATTATTTTAAATGACAGAATAAGATTATATGCCCCTGAATTTTTGTTGGAAGAGATTAATAAGTATAAAAAGTATATAATTGAAAAGGCAGAAATATCTGACAATGAATTTGAATCATTTTTATATTTAATATCCTCACATATCAATTTTGTTCCTTGTATAGAATTTGAAAAACACATACCATTTGCAGAAAAAATCACACCAGATTTGAATGATGCAGAATACTTTGCACTGGCTTTACATTTAAATTGTGGAATTTGGACAAATGACAAGATGCTTGGAAAACAAGATAAGGTAAGAATCTTTACCACAGAGGAAATAATTAAGTTGTTTTAAGAACTAACGGATTCTTGGAAGCCTTCTATTTGCTTTCTTTGTTCTGATTATTGTTTTTTGCTTTTTGTGATTACCAGAACCAGTTTTATTCTGCCAGCTGTAACTTCTTAATTTTTTAGACTTTCCATAGCCGCAACTTGAGCATGTTTTATGAGATTTATGGTAAGTTTTTTTGCCGCATCTTCTACATCTTATAACCTGAGTCCTCTTACCGGACTTTTTACCCATAGAATATGTTCCTTTTGTCATTTCTCTATTGAGGTGATATTAGAATTATTGTGTCTCCTCGTAAAAACACATTTCCTATCTTTCTTTTTAATGTACCTTCAGCATGCTCTTCTGTGTCTTCTAATACTAAATTAATATGAATATCAAATGATTTTAAGACCCCAATAAATTGCCTTCCATTCTTGAGTTCTATCATTATTCTTTTGTTTCTTGAATCATTAAGAATATCCAATGGCCTATCGTTGTTACTCATAGCTCATTTCAGAATCATAATATATTTAAAGCTTTGTATAAGTCAATCATAATATTTAAAAAAAGAATTATTTCACTAATAATATGGCATTTACACATACGAGGTCAAAAAGGAAGATTACTGGGGGGAGATATAGAGACTTCAGAAAAAAGAAATTAAGAGACTTAGCGAGAGTTCCTGCTAATACTAAGCTTGATGAAAAGAAGGTTGTTAAGATTAGGAAATTAGGAGGATTTTTCAAAAATCTTCAACTATCGAATAATACAGCTAATGTTTATAATCCAGAAACTAAAAAATATGCTCAAAGCAAAATTCTTACTGTTGTTAACAGCCAAGCAAATAGAAATTTTGTTAGAAGGAACATTATGACTAAAGGGGCTATTATTAAAACTGAATTGGGTGAAGCTAAAATTACTTCAAGACCTGGGCAAGAAGCTCAAATTAATGCTGTTTTAATAAAGAAATAATCAAAAAGATATCACCTCTTTTTGAAGTGTGTTACATTTATGTTGGTAGCAGTATATTCTATTATAATTTTTTTTTATTTTTATTATTAATTAGTGACTACATAAAATGGGAAACCTTTATAAAGTGTTGATTATAATGGCTTTTTAAAGGTTATTATGCCTTCATCGTTTGGGGGTAAAAATGGCACCATATATTAAAAAATGTTCTGAATGTGGTGGGATTAATCTCATCATGAATAAAGAAAAAGGTGAAATCATTTGTAGAGATTGTGGGCTAGTGATTGAAGAAAAGATGATTGATTTTAGCCAAGAATGGCGAGAATTTGACCATGATGAGGGTGATAAAAAAAGAAGAACTGGTAGTCCTATGACTTATACAAAGTTTGATAGGGGTTTAGGAACTGATGTTGGTCAAAAAGGTGATGTTTATCAATTACAAAGCAAAGAAAGAAATAAATATTTTAGGTTAAGAAAATGGCAGCATAGGATTAGTACTGCTATTGAAAGAAATTTGAAATTAGCTTTGGCTGAATTAAAACGAGTTGCTTCTTATTTGAAATTACCCTCTAGTGTTGAAGAGGAATCTGCAAGGATTTATACAATGGCTGTGCAGAGGGGACTTGTTAGAGGAAGATCTATGGAGTCTGTTGTTGCTGGAGCTTTGTATGCTGCTTGCAGGAGACATGAAATTCCAAGAACTTTGGATGAATTGAGTGAGGCTTCTGGAATAGACAAAAAGGAAATCGGAAGAACTTACAGGTTTATAACAAGAGAATTGGGAATTAGGATTTTGCCTAGCAATCCTATCGATTACATACCGAGATTTGCTTCCGCTTTGAAATTAAATGCTGATACTCAAACTAAGGCAGTTGAAATTCTTGAAAAGGCCCAGAAAATAGAATTAACTTCTGGAAGAGGGCCTACGGGAATAGCTGCTGCTTCTTTGTATGTTGCAGCTTTAATTAATAATGAGAAAAGAACCCAGAGAGAAGTTGCAGATATTGCTGGAGTTACCGAGGTTACTATTCGAAATAGGTATAAAGAATTATTAAGAGAGTTAGATCTTAAGAGCGGTATTAAGAAGAAGGAATTGGGTGATTAA
>CAYIAV010000052.1:4459-6680 GCA_964361505.1 Candidatus Woesearchaeota archaeon
ATTAAGAGAGTTAGATCTTAAGAGCGGTATTAAGAAGAAGGAATTGGGTGATTAAGAATGACTACTGATAGTTTGACTCCTGTTCGAAAGTTAAGGAAGCCTTTGTCTGATTTGATGAAGGCTATGACCGAACTTGGAGATATGATGGATGTTCCATATCAAGCTGTTCGTCCATCTTATTTAGAAGTTGAGAGTGTTTTTAATTCTCTTGAATTCAGAAGATATAGGGAATCTCTTGGCTATAGGGAATCTCTTGGCAAACTTGCTTTGATGGCTAGCAAAGGCGACGAAGATTGGGGCTTTGATAACTACAGAGAATTTTTAAGCTGTTGGGATGCAATTACACAATCTATAACCAATCAGGGTCAAATTCGATTTATTGATGTGGCTAGTTTATACACTAGACTTCAAGTAATGGAGTTTGATCAGGAAGCCATAGATGATGTTTTTTCTAATCGGGATAATTAACTTTAAATAACAATAAACATTTGGTTTTACCATGCACCAAAAAACTTTTAAAAAATCCTGGAAACTTTTATTTAATAATTTGGAATTATTTGTTCCTGATATTGTTTTTTATATTGTAAACTTAATTGTTTTTGTATTTATATTAAATCAGCTAGGACTTGTTAATCTTTTAACTTCATCTAATGATTTACTACAATCTAAGGAAGCTTTGATTCAATTTTTTAACAGTTTGGATCCCTTATTTTTTATTAAATTTATCTTTTATTTTATATTATTCTTTATAGTTATGTTTTTAACAGGAAGCGGAACAGATACAACTAAATTTTATATGATAAGACAGTTATTGCTAAAAAAAAGAATAAATTTCAGCGATGCTTTTTCACAAGGAGCTAGAGTATTTTACTTTAGATTTTTAGGATTAAAGATTGCAAAGTTTTTGATGTTCCTAATTCCAGTATTTCTTATTTATACTATTCTCAGATATTTTGCGCCCATATCAGAATCGCTTTTAGAAGCTTTAGTCTCTAAGGCTGTTTTGCTTATTATTTCTCTATTTTTATCTTTGCCTTTCATGATATTCTTTACATTAAGCTTTTATTTTTCTGAAGCTGCCTTGTTTTTACAAAAATTAACCATAAAAGACTCCTTGAAATATTCTTATAGGTTTATGAAAGTCAACTTTTTACCTTTAATTTTTACAATTTTGATTATATCTGCTGTAAATCTTTTTGCTTCTTTGTTTTTTGATATTATTGGGAGGATAATTACCTCATTTGTTATTGGCATATTGAGCTTCATAACCCTTATAATAACTGTGTTGTGGGTAGATCTCTTTATATTTAGTGTTTATTCTGAGCTAGAAAAAATTAAACGTTAATTATTGTAAAATCTTTTGCCTCATATGTTTCTTTAAAGATTTTTTTTGCTTCTTTTACTAAATCTTCTGCAGTTTTATATCTTTGTGAGAAATGTGTTAAAACAAGTTTTTTAGATTTTGAGCTTTTTGCTATTTTTGCAGCATCTAAATTTGTCATGTGGAACCCTTTTTTGTTTTTAGACCTTTCATCCCATGTTGAATCACAAATTAATAAATCTGAGTTTTCAACAAATTTTGTTATAGATGATTCTGGAAGAGTGTCTAATACTATGGAAATTTTTCTACCTGGCTTTACTATTGTTGCTTTTTTTACTTCGATTTTTTTACCTTTATAATTTATTGATTTTCCTTTTTGTAACTGTCCTAGCAAAGGGTGCTGGGTCAAGCCGAACTTTTTTGTGTACTCTGTGTTGATTTTTAAGGTGTCTTTCTCTTTGAAAGAATATGCTAAACAAGGAACATCATGTTTTACTTTTTTACAAGATAGTGTGAACTCTTTATTTTCAAAGAATTTCTTATTTTCTTTTAATTCATATACTTTAATTTTTACTATACCCTTTGCTACAAAACCTTTTAAGAGATTTTTGAGATAATATGCTGTTTTTTCAGGACCATAGACCTCCAAAACTTTTTCATAGTTATTTGCTACTAAGCTTTGGATTAATCCCGGTATGCCTAGAATGTGGTCTCCGTGAAAATGCGTTATTAGCAATTTTGTGATTTTTGTTGGTTTTATGCCTATTATTCGTATTTGTTTTTGAGTTCCTTCACCGCAGTCTATTAACAAACCTTCACTTTTGTATTCTAAAAATATTGATGAGGGGTTTCTTTCTTTGGTTGGAAGCATTGCAGAAGTTCCAAGAAATGTTATTTTCA
>CAYIAV010000053.1:0-6394 GCA_964361505.1 Candidatus Woesearchaeota archaeon
CTTAAAGCTTGTAGGTTAGTCTAAATTTTCTCAACTCACTAGAGTTGACTTAACCACAGATGATAACTCAAGCAAAGATTTTTATAGAAAGAAAGATGAAATAGAAGAATGTACGATTTAGTAGTTCTAGGTGGTGGGAGTGCAGGGTATAGCGCAGCTATGACTGCATTAAAATTCAAAAAAAAAGTTTGTATAATTGAAAAAGGTCCTTTTGGAGGCTTATGCATACTAAAAGGGTGTATGCCTTCTAAAACATTAATCCATTCTGCAAGAATCAATGAAATAATAAAAAAATCAAAAACTTTTGGAATTAATGTTGAAGGAAAAGTAAGTATAGATACAAACAAAATAATAGAAAGAAAAAATAGAATAATAAAAGGATTCGCAGATTACAGAAAAGGAGTAGTAGAAAGTAAGGATATAGGCTTAATATATGGAAAGGCGGAATTTATCTCAAAAAATGAAATAAAAGTTAATAATAAGATAGTAAAAGGAAAAAATATTTTGATTTCAACAGGAAGCAAAGAATTTATTCCAGAAATTCCAGGGTTAAAAGAAACAGGATACATTACAAGCGATGAAGCATTAGAATTAAAAAAACTGCCAAAAAGCATAGCAGTTTTAGGAGCAGGCCCTGTAGGAATAGAATTAGGTTATTACTTTAATGGGTTAGGAGTAAAAACAACAATAATTCAAAGAAGTGATCAAATATTAAGCAATAATGATTACGATTGCGCAAAAGAATTAGAAACAGCATTAAAGAATAAAGGAATACAAATTTATACTAACACTTCAATAAAAAGCATATCAAAAGATAAAAAAATAAGTTTTTCTCATAATAACAAAGAAAAGGAAATAACAGTTGATGAAATTCTTGTAGCTTTTGGAAGAAATCCAAATTTAACAGGTTTAAACATAGAAAAAGCAAGCATCAAAATAGAAAAAGGAGTAATAAAAAGTAATAATTACCTGCAAACCAATATAAAAAATATTTACATAGCTGGAGATTCAAGCGCAAACTTAGCAGTTGTTAATGTAGCAGTTGAAGAAGGCAGAGTAGCAGCAATAAACATGTTCTCAAAAAAGAAAGAAAAAATAAATTATAATTTGTTCCCAATGGCCGTCTTCTCTCACCCAGAATTAGCATGGATTGGAATACAAGAAAAAGAAGCTAAAGAAAAAAATCTTAATGTAAAAATAGGAAAGTTTTATTTTAAAGATTTAGGAAAAGCAGAGTGTTTAGATGAAACAGATGGATTTATCAAATTCGTAGTAGATAAAAAAAATAATAGAATTTTAGGTGTAAGCATAGTAGGTCATGAAGCCTCTGATTTAATCCATGAAGCTATTCCTCTTTTATACTACAAAGCAACATTAAATGATTTAAAGAAAATGCCTCACTTGCATCCAACTTTCGGGGAAATTTACAGCTATCTAGTAGATGAAATGACATGAAAGCCTATAAATGTAAAATTTGTGGATTTATGTATAAAAAGCAAGAATTGGCAAAAAAATGCTATGATTGGTGTAAAAAACACAAAAGTTGTAATTCAGATATAGTAAAGCATTCAATAAACTTATCTTAGATCACTTTTCCTTCGGCAAGAACAATTTACCATTTCCTATATTCAAACATAACAAGTTTTTCAATAATTTTCTTTAAAAGCCCAGGAATAATACCTGAAAAAACAAAACTTTTAGAAACAAAAATACCATTATAAGGCCCTAAACTAATAACCATGGGAGTTTTCTTAGAAACATATTTTACTAAACTCTTTCCTTTAATACTATTAACGACATTCTTACAAATTATTTCAGCATGCCTTCTGGCATTTTGTGCAGTTCTTTCTTCATTTAAGCTAACAACATCCCCTCCTGCAAAAATAGAATTAGAAATTCTAAGATATTCATCAGCTATTAAATGCCGTTTAGCATCAAACTTAATATCAATATTTTTAAAATCAAATTTCGAGTTAGGGATTATACCAGTGCAGATAAAAGCAAAATCAGCATGAAGTATTTTACCATTTTTAGTAACAAAATCATTCTTGGTAAACTTAACAACAGCATCATTAAAAATAATATTGCATCCATGTTTAATTAAAAACTTTTCAGCATACTCTTTTGCTTTTACAGGATTTCTGCGTATTAGGATGTCTCCTTGATCTATAAGAATAACTTTTTTATTCATACAAATTAACAATTCAGCAGCCATTTCTGTTCCAACTAATCCTCCCCCAATTACAAGAATAGTCTCAGCCTTCTCAACATGTTCATGCACATCCAAAAGGTCCTGAGATCTGGTAATAGAAGATATAATCTCAGATTTAAAAGGAGTTTTATAAGCAGACCCGGCAGATAATATCAAGTAATCATAAAAAAACTTTTGATTTCCAATAAAAACATTATGAATGTTTATTTTAGTAACATTCCCGACAATCACTTTAGCTTTTTTCAAATAGTCAGCATGTTTTACTCTAATAGCATCTCTATGCTTTACATCACAAACAACATGAGGTATGCCTGGAGTAAATTCAAAATAATCATTTGAATCAATAAGAGTGACATCAAAATATTTTTCTAATTTTCTAGCACAATAGCTGCCACAAAATCCACCACCAACAATGACTATATTCATAGTAATAGATTATTTCACCAATTTTAAAAGTATGGCCTTTTGTATAAAAAGTCTATTGTGAGCTTGATCAAAAACAATTGATCTTTTTGAGTCTATAACACCACTAGTAACTTCTTCTCCTCTCATAGCAGGCAGGCAATGCATAAACAAAGATTTAGGTGCTTTTTCCATTAAGCTAGAATTTACCTGATACTTCATTAAAATTTTAACTCTCTTTACATGTTGTGATTTAGGTATCTGATAAGACATCCAAGAGTCAGTATAAACTATATTGGCATTTTTAATTGCTTTACTAACCTCTTGAGTAACTTCAACATTTTTAGAATTTCCCAAAACAGAACTTAAAGGTTGCATTTCTTTAGGACAAGCAATAGATAATTTAATTCCGAGTTTAGAGCAAGCAAAAATCAAAGAATGTGTAACATTGTTCTTGGCATCTCCAAAATATGCTATTTTGATATTATTTAATTTTTTTAATTTTTCTTTAATAGTCAGCAGATCTCCTAATATCTGACATGGATGTTCATAATCAGTTAAACCACTAATTACAGGTATTGAAGAATGTTTAGCTAATTTAAGTAAATCATCTTGAGAATAAAGTCTTGCCATTATAACATCAACATATCTA
Organism: Candidatus Woesearchaeota archaeon; assembly: GCA_964361505.1. Lineage (GTDB taxonomy): Archaea > Nanobdellota > Nanobdellia > SCGC-AAA011-G17 > GW2011-AR20 > JACQNJ01. Next base: position 3,267 of record CAYIAV010000053.1, read on the forward strand.
GAAACAACCCTTGCAGTATCTTCTATAGATTCTTTTCCTTTTCCTAATGGAGATCCAGATAAATCATAATAAATTGTATGCCCCCCTAATTGGTACATGGCTACTTCAAAAGACAACCTGGTTCTCAAGCTTGGCTTCTCAAAAATATCTAGTAAAACTTTATTTTTTAATTTCAGATAATATTTTCTAGGATCCTTTTTTACTTTCTCAGCTAATGAAATTACGTCTAAAATTTCTTTCTTACTTAAATCATTAACAGATAATAAGTCTTTTTTCATTTCACAACCTTTCGTAAAATATTATAGAGAGGCTTCAAGCTATCATCATTAATGTCATAACCCGCATAAACAACAGGTTTATTCAATTTAAGTAACCTGCTTAAATCAGAAGGAGTTCCTTGAATGACCAAATCAGCTTTAGCTTTGTTTATTGTTTTTTCAAGTTCTTGTAATTGTTTTTTACTATACCCTTCAGCAGGTAAAATCTTCTTTAAATGTGTATATTTCTTATAAACGTCTTTCAAAGATCCTATAGCATATTTCTCAGCATCAACAATATTCCTAGCCCCATATATTCTTGCTGCAACAGTAGCAGTGCCCTCATCCATACCTCCATGAGTCAAAGTAGGCCCATCTTCAACCACCAAAACATGTTTATTCTTAATTAATTTGTTTTCCTTACAAATAACCTCGGATTTAATAACAATAACTTTGGCTTTAGAATTTAATTTTCTAGCATTCTCTTTAATAAAATTAATAGGCTCCTGGGTAGAACCGTACATCTTATTAATCAAGATAACATCTGCCATCCTAAAGTTAGCCTCTCCAGGATGATACTTGGTTATATGCGTAAATCTTCTAGAATCAACAACAACTATATGCAGGTCTGGTTTAATGAAGCTAAAATCATTATTTCCCCCATCCCAAATTATAATATCAAATTCCTTTTCAGCTTCTCTAACAATCTTGGCATAATCAACACCAGCAAAAACAGATATTCCTGATCTTAAATGGGGCTCATATTCCTCTCTTTCTTCTATAGTGCATTTATTTTTAGCTAAATCCTCATACTTATAAAATTTTTGAACTACCTGCTTAGCTAGGTTTCCATAAGGCATGGGGTGCCGCAAAGCGACTACCCTATATCCTAAGTTTCTGTAAAATAATGCAATCTTTCTGCTTACCTTGCTCTTTCCAGATCCAGTCCTTACAGCACATACGCTAACAACTGGTATTTTTGATTTTACATAAGTATCATTAGTTCCTAATAAGCTAAAAGAAGCTCCATTTGCGATAGCTAATGAAGCTTTATGCATAACTTCTTCATGAGAAATATCACTATATGAAAAACAAACCTCATCAACTTTAAATTTTTTAATTAATTGAGGTAAATCTTTCTCAAGGTAGATAGGTATGCTTTTTTTATATAATTTTCCAGCTAAAGACTTAGGAAAAACTCTTTTCTCAATTCCGGGAATTTGATCAGCAGTAAAGCAAACAACATTATAATTTTTATTATCTCTAAAATAAGTCAAGAAATTGTGAAAGTCTCTTCCTCCCGCCCCAGCAACAACAATATTTCTCTTTTTCAAAATATCACCCCTTGTTATTATTTTTCTAAATTTTCTAATATTTTTTCTATTTTCTTTTTTAAATCTGGCAGGTCTTTCTTAATTACATCCCAGATTGTATTCAAATCGATACCGAAATAATGATGTGTTATCTTATCTCTCATACCAGCTATTACCTTCCAGGCGACATCAGGATATTTTTCTCTAAATGATAAAGGAATGTTTTTAACAGCTTCTCCAATAATTTCAATAGATCTTATTATGGCTTTTTGTTTTAATCTATTTGTTTCGAGTTCTTTGCGAGATAATCCTTTAGAAAAAGATTCAATATCCTTGATGTTCTCCATTATATGTTTGAGAAATACTGAAACATCTTTTTTCATATAATCCTGATCTCCTCATTTAATATTCTTTCTTTTAAAAGATGATTTATCCCGTTGTAGGTCAATAAATCTACTTTTTTCTTTAATTTTTCTTCTAATTCCTGTTCTAAACCAACTAGATCAAACAGACTAAATTTCTTTCTTTTTTTTAGTTCTATCAGAATGTCTATATCACTTCTTTTATTTGCTTCGCCTCTTGCGTAACTGCCGAAAATACCTGCTTTAACTACCCCATTTCTCTTTAGGACTGAAACTATCATTCTCTTTGTTTTTGCATCTAAAGATTTTTTCTTTTTCATAATTTTTCCATTATTTTTGTTTTTTATAAAGGTTTACATGGCTATTTTCCAAAGCAACTCAAACTGTTTTCTATAGGCATCAGCTACAGCTTTTCCCCTCATAATAACTAAATAATCCGGGTTTCCCCAAACAATTAATTGAACATTATCTCCATAAATCTGAACTGGGTTTTGATTGAAAAATTTTTCTGGTATTTTTCTATAAGCAGAAGTTCCTTTTTGAAAAATTCCTTTAGAACCATCTTTTATTAATACTCTTTCTTTTATTTTATGATGAATCATATCTCTTTCATATTGGTCTAAAATTAGTTTATATTTAGCCAAAGGAACAGACTCATCTACAGCAGTGCATAAAACAGTTCCGCCATTTTTTAAATTATTAATTATATCTCTTAATGCAATTCTAGTTATATTCTTTCCTTTATAAGTTTCAACAATTAAAGGCTGTTTAGACTCTTTTTCCAGTTTATTTAACTCTGGAAGCAATTGCTTGTAATTTTCTACTTTTTCATTTAAATATTCTAAAATTAGTTCTGGATTTGCTGCTCTATATAATTGAGATTTGCCTTCTTTTACAGAACTAACAAAACCTTTTTCTATTAACCTGTTTAATGCATCATAAGTAGCTTGTCTATAAAGCCCTATTTTTTCCGCTAATTCATAAGCTGAAATCTGCCCATATTGCAATAACGCTATGTAAATATCTGATTCATAATCTGTTAGTCCGATTTCTTTCAAAATCTCTTTATTCATAGTAGTATGATATCATACGAATTAAGTTTATATATCTTTTGGTTGTAGGTTTTACTATAGGTGAGTAATAAAATGAAACACCTCGCCCTAAAGGGCAAGGTATCAAATAAATAAAAATGTCAA
>CAYIAV010000054.1:0-6244 GCA_964361505.1 Candidatus Woesearchaeota archaeon
GCAGAAGCCAAGGAAAAATATGGCAATGATAAACCGGATTTAAGATTTGACTTGAGATTATATGATGTTACTGAGATGGTTAAAAAAAGTGACTTTTCTGTTTTTAAGGAAGTTATAAAAAATAAAGGAATAATAAAATGCATTAATCCTGAAAAGGATTTTACCAGAGGAGAGATTGAAGAATATACAAAATTTTGTGTTTCTTTAGGAGCTAAAGGATTAGCTTATATGAAATATGAAAAAGGCAAGCTTGAATCAAATGTTTCTAAATATTTTTCTGAAGAAATTAAAAAGGAACTTATTAAAACAACAAAAATAAAAAAAGGTTATTTATTTTTTATAGCTGATAAAGAAAAGATTGTTAATTCTGTTTTGAGTGAATTAAGGTTAAGACTTGGAAAAGATTTGAACTTAATTAAAGATGAATTGAAATTCTGCTGGATTGTTGATTTTCCTTTGTTTGCTTATAATGATGATGAGCAAAAATGGGAACCTGAACATCATATGTTTACTATGCCTAAAGAAGAGCATTTGAAATTTTTGGAATCTGATCCGGGAAAAGTTCTGGGAAATTTATTTGATTTAGTACTGAATGGGACTGAGATTGGTTCTGGATCCATTAGAATAACAAGATCTGAGATTCAGGAAAGAATTATGAAATTTATAGGTATGACTAAAGAAGAAGCCCAGAAGAAATTTGGATTTTTATTACATGCTTATGATTATGCCGGACCACAACATGGTGGAATGGGGTTGGGTTTTGACAGAACAGTAGCTTTGTTATTGGGAGGGAATGATATTAGAGAAGTAATAGCTTTCCCTAAAAACAAAAATGCTCAATGCCCTATGGATGAAAGCCCTGCAGAAGTAGATGAGAAACAATTAAAAGAGGCACATATAACTCTAGATATTGTAAAGAAAAAACATAAATAGTTCTTATATTCATGGTGTGGACATATGGATAACATATTTAAAAAGTCACTTGCTTATGTTTTTTATTATTCTTTATGGATTTTTAATAAACTTATCATTGCTGTAATTTTTAAGCCTAGTATTAAAGGCAAAGAGAATATACCTAAAAAAGGAGCTTTTATTTTTGCATGCAATCACGAGGATAACTCTGACATATTCTTCTTATGCTATCTAACCTATAGGCGATTGTATTTTCTGGCACATAGCGGCTTGTTTAGAAGACCTTCTAGATCTAGATTTTTCATGAAATTATTTGACCAAATCCAAGTCATAAAGGGACAAAGCACTAATGTTGTAAACAGGACAGTAGATATCTTAAAAGAAGGGAAAATAGTTGCTATATTCCCTGAAGGCACTATTGATGGCGGGAGGGAGATTATTCAAGGGCATACTGGGGTAGCTAGAATTGCTATACTTTCAGGAATTCAGGTAGTGCCTGTTGCTGTAGTTAATTCTTATGGGATATTACCTAAAGGTAGGAGAATGTTTGCTAAATTTCAAAAAGCGAAGATAAATATAGGCAAACCTATGAGCTTTCGTGAGTATAAGGGAAAACATGAAAATAGAAAGATTACAAGAAATGCAACTGATTTAATTATGAATGAAATAAAGAAGTTGTATAAAGAGGCCTAAACCTTTAAAAATTCTATTTCTTTCATTGTTTTATGAAAATTGACAAGAAAATTCTTTTAGATGTTGCAAATAATGCCAGAATAAGGTTAACAAAGAAAGAAGAGGAAGAGTTATTACCTGAGCTAAATGAAATTCTTAAAATATTTTCCAAGCTCAATGAAGTTAATACTAACAAAATTGAGCCTTCTTTCCAGCCTCTAGATGTTAAGAATGTTTTTAGAGAAGACAAAGTTGAAAATTGCAAAGAAGATGTTTTGGATAATGTAAAAAATAAGGAAGATAGATACTTTAAGGGACCTAAGGTACTATGAAAGCTAAAGATTATATCAACGATGTTAAGTCTGGGAAAATTTCAGCTGTAAAAACAACTAAATCTATTTTAGAAGAAATAAAAAAAATCAATAAAGATTACAATTATTTTAATAATGTAACTGAAGACTTGGCTTTGGAATTAGCTGAAAAAGCTGATAAAAATCCTAAAGGGAAGTTAGCTGGATTACCTATTTCTTTGAAAGATGATATTTGCGTAAAAGGAGTTGAAACGACTTGCAGTTCTAACATCTTAAGAGGATACAAGCCAATGTTTAATGCAACTGTTGTGAATAAGTTAATCTCAGAAGGAGCTGTTATAATAGGAAAAACGAATCAAGATGCTTTTGGATTTGGGTCTTTTAATATTAACACAGATTATAAAGTTCCTAGAAATCCCATAGACAAAACAAGAGTAACCGGTGGTAGCTCTGGGGGAGCTGCAGGGTTTACTGCTTTAACAGAATTCCCGCATGTTGCTATAGGTGAATCTACAGGAGGAAGCATTGCAGCACCTTGTTCTTTTTGTGGTGTTCAAGGATTAACTCCGACTTATGGTGTTGTATCGAGATATGGGTTAATTGATTATGCAAATTCCTTGGACAAGATTGGTGTTATTGGGAAGCATTCAGATGATGTTGAGCTTGTTTTTGACGTTATTAAAGGGCATGATAATAAAGATTCTACTTCTTTAAATGAAGAATTATCTAATGATAATGAAGTAAAGACAATAGGGTTAATTAAAGAAACTTTAGACATTGACCCAAAAATAAGAGATTTAATCTTAAAAAAACTGGATGAACTAAATATAGAATATGAAAAAATATCAATACCTTTAGCTTCAAAGTATTCTTTAGCTGCTTATTATATTATAGCGATGAGTGAGGCTTCTACTAATTTAAACAAATATTGCGGCATGAGATATGGGCAAGAAGAAAAAATGAACCTGCCTTATAATGAATATTTTTCAAATGTGAGAACTTCTTATTTCAATAAAGAGGTTAAAAGAAGGATAATTCTGGGAACTTTTACGAGAATGGCAGGATACAGGGATGCTTTTTATTTGAAAGCTATGAAGATAAGAACTTTAATAATAAATGAATACAAGAAAGCTTTCAGGAGATATGATTTATTGGTTTCACCTACAATGCCGATAATTGCTCCGAAGTTTTCTGAAGTTGATAAATTAAGCCCTGCTGAAAACTACATGATGGATATAATGACTGTTGGGCCAAATTTGGCAGGATTGCCCCATTTATCTTTAGATGCAGGGAATTATAATAAAATGCCTGTAGGCATAATGTTTACTGGAGACCACTTAAATGAAAAAAAGCTGCTTAATGCTGGAAAAAAATATGGCATATAAGGTTATTAAATTCAGAAGTTTTGAAAAGCTAAAGAATAAGCTTGTCCATAGTTTTAAGATCAATAATGTTGAAATAATCTCTTTTCCAGACGTTAAGGAGAATGACATTCCTGTGTTTTTGCAGATAATTTTGAAAAAGGGAAAGCAAGATTATGAATTCCAGGCTAACGCTTTTCCAAATGCCTTAGAAATTAATTTGATACCTTTGCATTGCAAAGATGATACTGAAGATTTATTGGAAAAAATTTTAGAGGCGATGCGCCGTGACTAAAATAGGGATTGAATGTCATTTGCAATTGAATACCAAGTCAAAAGTTTTTTGTAGTTGTTCAACTAAACAATCTGATAAGCCTAATTCAAATGTCTGCGAAATTTGCTGTGGATTTCCTGGAAGCAAACCTGTTTTGAACAAAGAAGCATTTGAAAAAGCCTTGAAAATTGCATTGGCTTTGAATTGTAAGATTAACAAAAAAACTTTTTTTTCAAGAAAAAGTTATTTTTATCCTGATTTAGCAAAGAACTTTCAGATAACCCAATATGAATCTCCTTTAGGGTATCGGGGCAATTTCAAGGGAATAAAAATCAGAAGAATTCATTTAGAAGAGGATCCTGGCGCTTTAATTCACAAAACTTCTTATTGCTTAGTGGATTATAACAGATCTGGAATTCCATTAGTTGAAATAGTAACCGAACCAGATTTCAAATATCCTAAAGAAGTTAGGGAATTCCTGAAAAAATTGATTACTGATTTGAGCTATTTAGACGTTTATGATAAAAAATCGGAATTTGCCTTGAAAGCTGATTTAAATGTTTCAACTATTGGAGCCAGAGTTGAAATCAAGAATGTTACAGGACTTAAGGACATAGAAGATGCCTTAAATTATGAGATAGAAAGACAGAAAAAAGATGTTCCTAAAAATAATGAGACTAGGGGATGGGATTCAGAGAGAGGTATTACATCTTTACAAAGAACAAAAGAATCAGAAGATGATTATGGTTATATAACTGAAACAGACTTACCTATTATTGAAGTTTCTGATGCTTGGATTAGTGAAATAAAAAAAGTTATTCCTGAACTTTCTGAAGAAAAAGCCTCTAGATTCGTTTCAGATTATCAACTAAAGGAAAGTGATGCCAAGATTTTATCCTCTGATAAGAAATTAGCGCATCTTTTTGAAGAAGTTGCTAAAAAAGTAAATTCTGAAATTGCGGCTAAGTGGATAATAAGAGATTTAATGAACCAGCTTAATTACCATAAAAAAACTTTAGATGAAGCTAATGTCAAATCTAAAGATATGATTGATTTATTGAATTTATTTGAGGAGAAAAAAATTACTGATAACACTGCAAAAGAAGTTATGATTAAAATTATTACTAAAAAGAATTTCTCTCCAATTAAATATATTGAAGCTAACAACTTAATAATGAAATCTGATAATAACCAAATTGAAGCATGGTGTAAACAGGCAATCAAGGAATGTAGCGATGCTGTTGAATCTTATAAAAGTGGAAATGAAAAATCTTTGAACTTCTTAGTTGGAAAGGTTATGCAACTTTCTAAGAAAACTGCTAATCCAGATGTTGTCAGAAAGATTTTAGTAAAGTTTATAAAAAACTGATTATTACCTATTAGTATCAAAAAAAGAGGTGTTTTTATGGATAATAGAATTTTTGCATTATTTGTTTTAATGTTATTTTTAACTCCTTCTGCTGCTTTTGCACAAGAAGGAACTACTACTGATTCGGGTGGATCTGCACCTGCTTCTGATTCTGGTGGTGGGGGAACTTCTGATTCTGGAGGTTCTGGTGGTGGGTCTAGCACAAGTGAACCTACCCAACCTTCTCCCGATAGCGGGACTTCTATTGATATTGGTGGGGGGTCTGGTATTTCTGATAGTGGGTCTTCTACTAGCTCTGGTGGTGAAGGCGGAACAGCTCCTGAACCTGGAAGTTCTGGTGGTGGTGAAGGAGGAACTTCTTCTGATTCTGGAAGTTCAGAGCCTTCTTCTGGTGGTGGAGATTTTGGTGGTGAGCCTCCAAGACAAAATCAATGTCCAGAGGGTTTATGTATGAAAGGAGAGGATTGTGTTCCTTGTTCATTAGGTGATTCCCGAGAAGGTGGTTTTAGAGGGGATGTTCCTCCTGGATGCCATGTTGAAAAAGGAGAATTTGGGGATTTTGTAAAATGTGATCAAAAAGATTTTGGATTTGATGATGAAGAGCAGCAGTGCAGAGATGGAGGAGGAAGATTTCACAAAACTGAAAGAGGTCCGGAATGTTCTTTTGAGAATATAGGAGGTGGGGGATTTTTTGGTCCTGCAAGTTGTCCAGGTGAGCAAGACTTAAAGAAACAGGCAGATCACTGTGCCAAGGGTGGAGGACATCCGGAAAAGTTTATTGATAGATCTGGATGTAAAATAGTGAACTGCAATTATAGGTCTTCTGGGGGAGAAGGAGACTTTGAAGATGTAAAAGATGATCCTAGAGAATGTGAAGCCAGAGGAGGGAAATTTGTCATTCTTAAAGGAGAGCCTAGATGCTTTACCAGTGATGATCAGGTAAGAATAAAGGAAAACTTAGATGAGGTAGAGCCAACTGACTTATTGAAAATTGCACTTAAACTTGAGAATATTTTAAAATCTTTAGAGGAGATAGGGGATAATTTTGAAGATTTAAAAAACTTTTATGAGAAAAGAGGAGATACTGAGAAAGCAGCAAGCTTTGAGAGGGCTCTTGCTAGGATTGATGGTGCAGCAGCAAGGTTAGATGAAATAAAGTTTGGACTAGCAGAAAGAGCTGGAGATATGACTAATGATGATAGGGTACAGGTAATTAGGGATATCAAGGATATAAAAAATATTATGCAGGATATAGCTGTTGATATTTTAACGGGTGGAAAATCTAGTAGAAGTGAGAAGAGAGGAGGAGAGTTTGAAGATGAGTTTGAAGATGAAGGAATAGATT
>CAYIAV010000055.1:0-2224 GCA_964361505.1 Candidatus Woesearchaeota archaeon
CTCTTCTACCATTTCATGAAGATTAGGATACTTACTTTTTGGCGCTTCTTTGGCTTTATACATAAATAATACGATTTTGTGTGAAAAGAAATATGCTCCGAAGTTCATTATTATTGCAAAAACAAGTGCAATTGTTAATCCTACATTTCCTCCAAGCAATTTACCTATAACTAGGACAATCCCGCTTAATACTCCTAAAAGCAGAACAGTTTTTATCTGGTTTATCATGTATTATTTAGATTATATAGGTTTAAAAATATATTGATGTTTGGCTGTTTCTTTTGCATAAAATTTAACAGTTTAATATCTATTTAAAGTTTTTTGGGATTAAAGGTTTTAGCAAAAGGTTTATATCAAATTTATTCTTAAAAAATTTATGGCTTATGATGTTCTTATTGGAAGAGATGAGAAAGACAGAGAAACTTTGGGTAAAAAGGGGCTTCTTTATTTTGGAAAAAGTTATGTAAAAATGGAGAATGAAAGTTCTTTGAGCAACAATGTTTATTTAGATGTGAATAAGAGCCATGTTATACTTGTAAGTGGCAAGAGGGGATCTGGAAAATCTTATAGTTTATCTGTAATAGCTGAAGAAATGTCTCTTTTAGATGAAGATGTTAAAAAAAGAATTGCGGTTATTATGATTGACACTATGGGGATATTCTGGAGCATGAAATATCCCAATGAAAAACAAAAAGATGAACTGCATCAGTGGGGGCTAAAAGAAAGAGGATTTGATGTCCAGGTTTTTGTTCCTTCTGGAAAGGTTTCTAGTTATCAGGAAAAGGATATTCCTTTTGATTTTTCTTTTTCTTTTAAACCTAGAGAATTAAGAGCTGAGGACTGGTGCAAAGTTTTTAATGTGGATTTTAACAGCCCTATTGGTGTACTTATTGAAAGGATAATAGTAAAGCTTTCTGGGGATTATAGTATTGAAGATATTATAAAATTGATTGGAGAGGACAAGAAATCTGAGGCTCATGTTAAATTAGTGTTACAAAGCAGATTTGAAGCTGCCCAAAGCTTAGGTATTTTTGATGTGAATGGCATAGAACTTAAAGACCTTATCCAACCTGGGAAAACTGTGATTTTAGATGTAAGCTGCTATGAAGACTGGAATGTCAAGAGTTTAGTTGTTGGATTATTAGGAAAGAAATTGTTAAATGAAATGGTTGATACAAGAAAGAAAGAGGAAATGAATGTTATAAAAGAGCATCAGAGCATTTTTGAAGAAAATACTAGTGATAATCCATTAGTTTGGTTGATTATTGATGAAGCGCAGGAATTTTTGCCTAGAGTTGAAGAAACTCCTGCTTCAAGAGCTTTGATGAGATTATTAAGGGAAGGGAGACAACCAGGCATAAGCATGGTATTAGCTACTCAGCAGCCAGGAGAGATTCATAGAGATGTTATGACACAGGCGGATATTGTGATTAGCCACAGGATTACTGCCCAATTTGACATTGAGGCTTTAAACATGATTATGCAAACTTATTTAGCAGAAGATATCCTTGGATATTTAAATGATTTGCCGAGTGTTAAAGGAAGCGGAATCATTTTAGATGATAATAGCGAAAGGATTTATTCCTTTAAAGTAAGGCCGAAATTAAGCTGGCATGGGGGAGATGCTCCTTCTGCTGTTAAAGTAAAAAAAGGATTATTTGAATCATGAGAGACAAGATAACTATCAAGGCTAAAGATGAAGGTTACAGGGCTAGAAGCGTATATAAACTATTTTCTATAAATAAGAGGTATTCTGTAATTAAAGAGGACTATAAGGTTTTAGATTTAGGATGCTGGCCTGGAAGCTGGTTACAAGTTTGTAAAGAGTTGAAATGCAGTAAGATTATAGGTATTGATGTTAAAAGGATAATGCCTATTAAAGATGTTGAATTTGTTAATAAAGATGTTTTTACCGAGAATATTTTATTAGGTTTACATAAATATGGCAAATTTGATACTGTCTTAAGCGATTTAGCTCCTAATACCTCTGGCAAAAGCGAAATTGATAATTTTAAATCGTTTCAGCTTTCTGAAAGAGCTTTTTTGATTACTTGTGATGTTTTGAAATTACATGGCAATTTTGTTGTCAAGATATTTCAAAGCGAGGATTCTAATGAATTGCTTAAAGACATTAGAAAGAAATTTTCTTTTGTTAAAGTGTTTAAGCCTGAAAATTCCAAGAAAAGGAGCAAGGAGATTTATATTATTGCCAAGAATTATTTAG
>CAYIAV010000055.1:2324-6242 GCA_964361505.1 Candidatus Woesearchaeota archaeon
TCTATGCAAACTCTGTAAGTTCTAGGGGAGTATTGACCGCATTTTACTGCTTTTAAAATTTTGAATTTTTTGCAATGTTTTTTTATTTTATTTATTGAGGATTTTGGAAAGTCTTCTTCTTTTGCAAAATCGTAAAAATGTATTATTCCTTTTTTATTTAAATGCTTTAAAGCTAGATCTAGATAACTTTCTGAGTCTTTGGGCAAAGGCATTATTATTCTGTCAAATTTCTTTTTTATTTTTGGAAGAATTTTTTTTACATCTCCTTTTATTAAAGTAATATTTTTTGATTTGTTTAATTTTAAATTTTCTAGAGCATATTTATGAGCATTTTTGTTTAGTTCAATACCACAAATTTCCCTGGCTTTTGAGTTTTTAGATATTACTAAAGGCAATATTCCGCTTCCTGAGAACATTACTAAAACAGATTCATTCTGCTTTATTGAGTTTGCAATTCTTGCTCTTTCTGAAGATGTTCTTGGAGAGAAATAAACTTTTTCAATGTTTAGTTTTAATATTATACTATTTTCTTTGTGGATTGTTTCTTTAGTTTTTTTTCCTGCTATAATTCTTACTTTTTGCAGTCTGAATTTTCCTAAGAATTTTTCTTTTTTTACTGCTACTGTTTTAATGTTCTTATTTATTTTTAATAAAGCATTTCCTATTATTTTTTCATCTTTTTTTAATTCTTGAGGAAATTCATTGAATAAAGCTATTGAGCCTATCTGATCAAATGATTTTGGAACTAAATTTAATTTATCTTTTGGAATTACATTTTTGATGTATTCTTTTAAAGATGTCATATTCTTTTGATTAATCGTAAAGTTTATATATGCTTTATGGTTTAATCCTGCTAATGAAAAAGAGGGCTAGTGTAAAAAGTAAAAGAAGGGTTTCTGCTTCTCGAAAATCTGTTTCTAGAACAAAAAGCTCATGGTTTGACAGCTTAAGAGATACAGTTACAAGAAGAAGAGAGTTTGTTTTTCTTGCATTGGTTTTGGTTGCAGGTATGCTTATTTTTGATGTTATTGGTTATGATTATACTGGACTAGTTACTGAGAATAATGCTGTTAGTGGAGCACAGACAGCTGGAATTCCAGATGATGCTATACGGTCTATAGCTAGTACATTTCAGAGCATTTTTAAACTAGTTTTTTCAGGATTCTTGAGTCCTATCCTTAACATTTTTGAGAATAACGAAATTATAGCAACAAGATTAACTTTGTTTTTTGTTTTACTGTTTTTAATACATCCGATATTAAAAGGGATTTTTAAAGTTAAAGAAGGGGGGAATAAAGTTGCTGCTAATGTTACTGCTCTTTTAATCTCTTTGTTGGGTATAGGATTGCTACCCGCAGAATTTGTTAAAAGGTTATCAGTTTCAATTCCTGCACTTTTAGTTGTACTATTCATAATTGCTGTACTTTTTGGGATGTTTAAATGGAAAGCCACAAGTAAAGGAGAACATTTTATTAAAGGATTAATGGCTATAGTATCTTTGCTAATCCTTTCTTATATAGTTCAAGGATTAAGCATTGGTGTATCTGCGCTTAGTGGTGCGATATGGCTAGTTGTAGGATTTGTATTTTTAATATTAATGTACTTTTTCTTTTATGGTGTGTTCTATAAGCCATTTACAGATTTAAGTGGAACTAGTTCCTTCAAAGAGAGTGCTGAAAAAGTAGCTGATGTTAGAAAAGATGTCAGAGAAGGAAGAGAAGTATTGGCTCAAAGCAAAGAAGAGGGTGTTGCTAGTAAGATAAAAAGAGATGCCCCTAAAACTATTAGAAATGCAGAAAAAGCAGTTTATGAATTTTTGAGCAAGTATGTACAAACTGACCTTGGAAATGAGAAAAGGACTAGGGCGGTTTCAGCAAGACTAGATGAAGTTATTGGTTTATTAAGGCATAATACTGACCCACGAATAACTGTTCAAATTGATGAGATTGAAGCGAGATTGAGAGATTTTCAAGATATTTGTAATACTGTGAGAGGAGCGCCTCCTGCTAATGCAGCAGAAATAGGCAATGCCACTCGTTATTTAAGTGCAATTAGAGCTAATCTAAATACACTTTATACTCTTGTTAGGACTTAGGTAAATGTCATTCTTAAACAAAATATTCCATAAAAAAGAGGATTTTAATGAAGGAGAGAGTTCTGAAACTAATTTTGGTGAGGAGCAAGAGCATGATGTTCCTGATTTTAATTTGAATAGAGAGATGTTAGAGCATAATCCTCAGAATAATTTTCAACAGCTTAAAGGAAGTGATGATCTTTTGATGAGCAGATTGGAAACTATTAATGTTAAATTAGATAACATAATTCATAGACTAGAAAAATTAGAAAGAATTGCAGAAAGGGAAAGTCAAGATAGGTGGTAATTCTACATTGTTCTTATATGGTTTCTAAACTTCTTATTTAATGCTGATAGAACAGATGTTTTTTCAGCATCTATAGTCCCTGTAAGTGCATTAATCATTTTATGCATTATTTCTACAATTTTATTATCAGACCCGTATATTTGCATGATTAAACTGGCAATTCTTTGGAAATTCCTTGCTGATTCATCGGAAAAAGCTTGTGCTTTTATTGTTACAATTGCATCTTCTATTAAATCAGCGTAGTCAAATAATCTCTTTTTGTATTTTCTTTCCTCCATTTTAATCTCTCCCTATTAAATCTGCTGCACTTGCTCCAACTATTGCAAGCAAAGATAATACTCCTACCTGCCTAAATAACTCTTCTGTTGAATTAAACTGATTGAATAATGTTAATACAAGTACTATTGCAACTAAGGAGACTAAATATATTACAAACACCCTTACTGGCAGAAACTTTAAAATTTTTATTTGCTTTACTTTTCTATAACCTGTTGTATATAGGAATACTGCTCCTATGATGAAAGATAAAGGATACATCATGCTTATTCTTGTTAAAGATAATGTATGAGAGATTTCTACTCCTTTTACAAAAGCGAAATGGGAGATTATGGCTATAAATGCCCCTATTAGGCCTTTGCTGATATCTTTTTGAGTTACTTTCCTTAATGGATGTTCACCTATTTCTTTTCTTAATTCTGATTCTAATTGCTCTAGCTCTTCTATTTGTTTTTTTTCTAAATTCTTTATTATTTTTTCATCTTTTTCTATTTTTGACTCTTCTTTTAGCTCTTTATTTTCTTTAGCTAGAATTTTATCGAGTTTTTCATTAATTACTTCTAGTTTGGAGATTTTTTTAGAAAATTTTTTCACTCTCTTTTTTGGCATACTTGAGATATATGTATTTTATTTAATAAAGTTTCTATATCATTTCTAAAAGCTTTTTTCAAATTCTTTGTCTATCTCTTTTAATATTTTGTCTGTTGATTTATTTGTGTTAGGTTTGATATTTTTTAAAATGCCAAAAGCTTCTCTCAATAGGTTAGATTTTTTTGATTTAATCATTGTTGCTAATTAGATATATTGGCTTACTAAAGGTCCTACTAAGCTCCAAATTTCTGGAGAGAAATATATTAATAAAACAACGATAAAGGAATGAGCCCAAGTCTCTTTTAATCCTTTTGAAGAGCCTACTGTTGTTTTTACTACAGCTGAAGCAGAATGAATTTTTATTAGGGTAATTAAGCCTATAGCTCCTCTAAAGATCCATTGATTGTCTATGTACTTTATATTCTGTAGAAATGCTAAGCTTTCATAGACAAATCCTACATTCATGACTGCAAATGTTGCTATTATTGCCCATACTGCTGCATGCAATCCATGAGTAAACCAATGACTCCCTTGAAAATTTTCATCTTTATGGATTAAGATTAATTCATATAATCCTATTATTGCTCCTAGAATTATTGCTGGGATTATTATTAATTCAGCCATATTGACTATGAAATAAAAGGATTATTTAAATGTTGTTAAAAACCTG
>CAYIAV010000056.1:0-5676 GCA_964361505.1 Candidatus Woesearchaeota archaeon
GTTTCATTTTTCTTATTCCATGGAATATATGTTTCTTGTTTTTTTAAGATGAATTTTAATTGCAATTTATTCCAGACTGTTATGAATGCTTCTCCTTCTGGTTTTAACGTTTTACGAATCTCTTTTATTGCTTTTTCTGGATTTTTTAGATGATGTAATGTTGCTATTGCTAAAATGTAATCAAATGTATTTTCTTTAAATGGAATTTTTGTAATTTCTGCCTGTTTTAAAATTACTTTAAATTTGTGCTTTTGTGAAAACTTTTTTGCTTCTCTTAACATTTCTTTTGAGAAGTCTATACCATAACATTTTAAGTTTTTGAATTGTAATAGATTTCTACAATTTCCGCAGCCTAAATCTAAGATTTTTCCTTCTTTCCAGCTCAATTTTTTTAATTCTTCTATTGGCTGATTTCTGAAATTATTCCATGAAGGTGCTATTTTATCCCAGACTTCTTGTTGGTTCATTTTTTCCATAAGTGTTTTAAACTTTATATACCTTTTATTTTTATGAGAATAGAGAAGAAGACTTGGCCAGAGGCTTTTCAAAAAGTTTTAGATGGAATAAAAAATGTTGAATTAAGATTAGCGGATTTTGAATGCAAACCTGGAGATGTTTTAGTATTAAGAGAATGGAATCCTAAAACTAAAGAATATACTGGTAGAGTTTTAGAGAAAGAAGTAAAGTATGTTATGAGGACAAAAGATCAGCCTTATTGGTCGAAAAATGAAGTTGAAAAATATGGATTTCAGATTATATCATTTAAGTAAACTATTTAAAACAAAAACTATTAAGTAAATTATGAAAAATGGGGCTCTATCTATTACTATTGTTATGATTCTATTGCTTATAACTGTCATTTTATTAGCATTAATTTTCAGGAGCGGATTGAAGAATGTTTTTCAGTAAAAAAGGTGTAGAGCATGGGCTTTTGCTAGGGTTATTTATCTTGGTTATTGTTGCTGTTATAATTATTGGAACAAGTGTTCCCTTATTTTCTGATATTTCTACTGCAGCAGATGATGCTACATGCAAGACATGGGTTAATCTACAAGCTAAATTTAAGGTTGAAGGTATCAGAACTATTCCAACTGATAATCCGTGTATTACAAACATCGATACTATTAAAAACAAAGATGAAAGAGAATTTTACAAAGATATCAGCAAAAAGACCTATAGCTGTTTTGATAAATATGGCGCTGGAAAGGTTGATTTTTTCAGTGATTGGGATTTTACAGGAATAGAAAACTATTGTCTTGTTTGTTCAGAGATTACTATTGGCGATAAAGTTAAAATAGATACATTTGATTTAGATAAATTTGAATTGTATTTATCAAATAATGATATCCCTGGAGGGAGCAAAACTTATTCTGATTACTTTACTGATGCTAAGAATTCTAGAATAGATTTTGGAGATGCAAAAGTGCCTCTGAAAAAAGGAGATAAGTTTTATATAACTTATAATGTTATCAAGAGCAGAAATGCTCCTGATATTACCACTGGTCTTGTCGATACTGTAAAAAAAACTTTTATTAATGTAGGTGTTGCTGTTATTGGTTCTGTATCTACTTTTGGCAAATCTGCTGTTCAAGGCAGTGTTTTATTAGGGTGGTTCTATAGTGGATTTGAAGATGCATTCAGAGCGGATTACATGTATCCTGGATTGTCTATATCTAAAAATGATGATGTTATAAATTTGGGATGTTCACGATATTATTATAATCCTAAAGAAAAATTTCCTATAAAGGTGAATAAAGATGAAGAAAAAAGCAAACTTTGAATGGGGAGAAGTTGTGAAGTTTATTTTATTATTGTTGGCTATAATAATAGTCTTATTGTTAACTGCGATGTTTAAAGGAGGATATGAAAAGGCTTTGGAATCTTTAAAGGAGTTGTTTGGCATATGAATAAAAATGGAGAAACTAATATATTTTCTTATATTGTACCTATTATATTGGTCTTAACTGTTCTTTTACTGATTTACAATTTTTCTACATCTGCTCCCCTCAATTTAGGCAAATCTTTCCTAAACGCTCTAGGATTGGGCGAAGAAGTTGACTTTGCAAAACAAAATGAAGTCGCTAAAAATGGATTTAATGATTTTATTAAAGTGCTAAGGCAATGTTCAGACTATAAAGACACTGAATGCGTTTGCAATGCACCTTTAACAAGTTTTTTCAGAACCCATCTAATTACCATTACTAAAAATGAGATTAAAGTTGAAATTGTCAAGGATAAAAATAAAATTACCATGAGCAAGGAAAATGTTGAAAATGGGGCTTGTTATATGGCTGAGGATTCAGTTTCTGCGATGAATTTAGAAATAGCCTTTGATAATAAGGGAGCTTATATTCCTGATACTGGGCCATTAGGAACTGACTTTTTTGGGCATACTAGAATTTTAACAACTGACAACATTTATAAAATAAAAGGCAATTTATGCTTTATTACAAATGATTTCAAAGAAAAAGTGAAAAAATGCAGCAAATAGAAAGATTTAATAATAAATAACTGTTTATAAAAAATAAAAAGAGGTAAAATGTTATTTCCAAAAGACAAGAAAGGTGCAGAGTTATCAATGAATGTCATTGTTATTGTGATTATTCTTGTTATTGTTTTAGTTGTTTTAGTTGCATTTTTTTTGGGAGGATTTTCTCAATTAGTTGAGAGACTTAAGGGTGTAGGGCCTGATAATAAGGATACCGCTATCCAGGACTGTTCATCTAAATGTTTAGTTGCTCAAGGATTACCAGGAGATAATGCAAAAGAGAGATCATCTTATTGTAGAAAACTTGTTAGTGTAGACACTGATGGAGATGGAAAGGCTGATCAAAAGCATCGTTGTTGGAGTAGTGAAATAGGGGATCAATGTCCTGGTGTTACACAGCTTTGCCAGAATCTATATGAGGACTTTGAGACCATATAGTCACTTCTTTTTATTACTATGAAAAAAGCAGAATTAAGCATGACTGTAATTGTTACTACTATTTTACTCTTGGTTGTTTTGGTTCTTTTAATTATTGCTTTTCAAGACCAATTTTCTGGACTTATCAACAGTTTAAAAGAACTATTTGGAGGAGCAACTGATTCTGCTAAGGATGTAAATGTCGAAGAACTGCTGAAATAGGTGTAATATGGATAATAAAGGTGAAATTGGTACTCTTGGAAGTGTTTTACTTGGATTAGTTGTGTTTGCCATTTTTGTTATACTGTTCTGGCCTACATTTAAGAGTATGGTCTCTGTTTTATTCTCTGAGGAAGATGAAAATAAATCCACTAATGTGTTTTATGAAAGATTAATCAATGAAATCAATAAAATGAGTATTGGCAGTAAAAATGAATTTCTATTTTCAACTAGTGAAGATTACGTTTTAGTTGCTTTTCAAAAGGACAAAGATTCTTTTTCTGGTTTTTGCGATGGAGCTACTTATTTTAATGTCAATAAACCTGCGAAATGCAAGGATAAAGGGTGCATATGCTTATGTGATGCTGGAGTTGTAGAATATAGCCTTTGTGATACAAAAGATGATATTTGCAACTCTTTTGAGCAAAATGTGATTAGCCCGAAATTTAGTTGTGAGACATTTATTATTGGTACAAGTACTGCTGCTAATCTTGAAATAAAAAAACAAAATGAGATTATAGAAATTAATGCCTTAAGTACTAAGAACCTAAATTAAAAACTAATATAAATCAAGGTTTACTTTTAGAATGAATGAACAAACAAGGGGCAATTACAATTCCTTTTTTAAACTTAATTTACTTGGTTCTTGTAGTTGTAATTCTTTCTTTTTCTTATGGTTATTGGCATGACAGAATAACTGGAAAAGTTAACACAAATCTTTATACTGCAAATACTGTTGCAACTCTTTATGGGTTGGCTAATGGGGCACCAGGAAATTTGAAAGTTAGCTATAATGCTGGCAAGCCTTATGTTCTTGAGATCAAAGGAGATAGAGTAGTTGTTAAGAAAGATGATAGCGAGACTTCTTTTGAATCTTATATCATTAAAAATGGCTTTTTAAGCCATAGAGATGCAGGATTATATGTAAATTCTACAGTAAACATTAGCAATTATGGGAAGGTGATTTCTGTTGAGTAAGGGAGAATTTAATATTGCAACTGACCAATATCAGTTCTTCTTAGTCATTCCTGCCATATTTATGTCTTTGATCATAGTTACTATGTTAATAGCTCCTTATTCTAAACCTGAAACTAGTGATATGGATCATTTTGTTATAAGAAAAAATTTACTTTATAGCGCAGAATGCTTAGCTTTTAGTGATAACAGAGTTTATCCAGGAATTGTTGATACTAATAAGTTTGAAGAAAATAGACTACAAAAATGCCTAGGTATAAGCGGAAATACGTATGGAGTTATATTGAAATTAAGTTTTGATGATGCTAATAAAGTGGTTTTTGTCAATAAGCAGATGACGGACAGAATTAATTTTTGCTTAAGAGAGGGATCTTTTATGTGCAGTGATGAAAATGTTTATGTTTTAGTAAGTGATGGGATTGGACTGAAAAAAGGCATATTGAATATCAAGATAGTGGGATTTGAAAAATGAAAAAAGGGCACGCTTCATATTTGATGCTGGTTTATGGACTTGCTATATTGGTTGTTACATTACTTTTAGCTGCTTTGATGTTTTCTGCAAGAAACCCTTTTTCTGGAAAAGAGGAAATCCGCGTTAATTCGGATGTTGAGGTTGATTTATTGAATTATGTAAGAACTCCTTTAGACATAGATGGACAAAGCTTTACAATGGCTGATTTAATTGTTTATAGTTATTATAAAAAAGATTTTAGTAAAGTTGAAGAGTATACTAAAAACTTGCTTAACCCGGTGTATAAGGATATGTGTGCTTATACAATAACTTATTTTACTCCAGATTTTGATTTTCATGTTGTTAATAATATTGATGATATTGGGAAGGATATAGACACCGCTGAGATTTCAATTCTTGGGCTGAATGAAGAAGTTATAAATGTCATGGTGACACAAATATGCTAAACAAAAAAGGTAGCGGAATGCTGTTATTACTTTTTTCTGTTGGATTGTTTATAGTTATAGCTGCACTTTTCATGGTATCCTTGAATCCGGATACAGACGCCAATAAATTTAGTAAAGATTTTGGTATTGTTCAAACTGAAATTAGCAGTTCTTATTATCATGCAGAATCTGAACTGTTTAAGTCTGATCAGCGGGTTAAGCATAGTGTTTATAAGACAACTAATGAATTTGGAGAAAATGGAGGGTTTTCAAAAGATAACTTATGTGTAAAGAAAGATGGGTTTGTTGTTATAGATTTCAAAGACTGTAACCCCGATTTAAATGCTAATTACATCGAGTTATTTAAGAAATACTTTGGGAAAGAAGTAAAAACTTTGGAATTAAGTGATAATTATTTATTGGGGGAATTAGAGGAAGTAAGCTATAATAAAAAAGGAGAATATTTTGATATTGAATATAAAGCTCCTAATAAGTTTAAACAAGATGTTTTAATAGATTTAAAATTCATAAATGAACTAAGGAATAGAGTTAATAGCTGCTTAGAAAGGAAACAAGACTTAAAAGAATGCGTTGGTGTTGATTTTGCAGAGAAAGACGGATATGCATTTTTTACTATAGAAAATGATAAAAATGGCCTTATGATTCTAGAGGATGAGGTT
>CAYIAV010000057.1:0-5627 GCA_964361505.1 Candidatus Woesearchaeota archaeon
GCAGATTGATTCATCTTTACCCAATATCCATGTTTATAATCAATATTATGCAAATCTGAAAATTCTGGTAATAAAGGATCATATGTTTTTGCTCCTCCTCCAACTCCTGATTCAAAACCATTAATTACTATTACTTTATTCATTATACTTCCAAACACAAATTCTATTGAATTGTTGGTTAAGTTTAAAGGAATGGAAATTAGATTCCAATTTTGTTTTAAAGGAATATTTAAAGAAATATAATCACATACATCTCCTATTCCATTTCCATTTGAATCTAATTGATCTGGATTTGCGACAGTTGGGCAATTATCACGGTCATCAAGAACGCCATCGCTATCTGCATCACCAATAATTGTTGTTTGTGTTTCGACATTAAATTGACTCTCACTATTGCCTGCAGTGTCGGTTGCTAAACAGATAAAACTATAGGTTTTGCCTGTAGTTCCACTGAAAGTGCTAGATGTTTCTGGAGTATTGATAAATTCAGTAAGTGGTTCTCCATCTTCTGCTACATAAATGCTATAGTAATCAATCTCTCCAACAAGGTCACTCCCATTCCAGGAGATATTGAAGTTTCTCGAGCTTTCATTTGGCAATTGATCCATAATACAGCTAGGTGCAGCATCATCAATAATATTCAAGGTGTTATTTGTCGTCAATGTTTCAAATATTTCAAATTGGATTGTAGCATTATTTTTAATTTCAGTTCCTGAAGCTAATCCTAATATTGGTTTTATAGAAAACAACACATAATCAGAGGCATTTGGCTCAAGCTCAATCCCTGTCAGGTTCCATATTAAATCTCTATTCTGAAGTGTAACTGTCCAATTTTCAATAATACTCACATTTATTTCAATTGTAATATTGTTAAAGGTTATATTCTCAGTTCGTGTTTTATTTCTTGAGAAAAGCACTATTGTTTCCCCTTCCTGAATAGGCATAAAACTACCATTAAAAACTTTAAGTGCTGACACATTAAGCAGAGGAGATAAAGTGTCATAAACAAATACATCTAATGCAGAAACATTTCCAATATTTTCAAAATGAATTGGGTATATTAACAATTCATCTGGATTAATGTATTTGTCAGCAATTACTTCTTTTTCATTAGGATCTTTTGGAGCTTGAGCTGGTTGGTCATCGTCATCACACGGATATTTTGCATCCTTCATGCAGAAATTGAAAAAAGTGTTACAGTCGTTAATTATGATTGCAAGGCACTCATATTCGCTTTTTACCCAATCATGTTGCCAGTTGTAATCCCACTTACACTTTAGCTGATTTATAAATATACAAGTTGCCTTTTCCCCACCGCAGTCCAGTGCTTTTTGAATATCCAAACACATCTTACCCTGAACAGGCTGGCCAATAATTACATTTCTGGATAGTTTAGCCCTATAATGAATAAAGTGATACTCCCCAGGTTGTAATGGTGGAACCATCCATGTTATATTAATAACATTTGTTTGGCTTATGTTGGTTCCATTTACTGTATAAGAGAATGAAGAGATATCTATAGGAGCTGGCTCAGCTGAAATAAACTCAAACCAGGGTTCTAAAAACTCAACAGCTTTTATAGAGCTTGAGGATGTACTTCCTATATTCTGAACTATAGCAAAGTAATCTATAATCCTCCCTGCAACAGCTGTTGTGCCTACTTTCTCTATTCGCAAATCTGGGGGAGGTATCTCGATAGATACTATTTTTGAAAAGGTCTTTTGGTCTGAAATATTATCCTTGTCTGTAACCTTAATTGTAAATGTATAATTACCTACATTTACTGGAGTGCCGCTTAAAACACCATCAGAACTAAAGCTCATTCCTAAAGGAAGTGTTCCATTAATATGGGACCATACATAAGGTAAGGTTCCCATCAAGGCAATTAGTTTATGATTGGAATTTACATTAATCTGGTTTTGAGGAATAAACGAAGTATAGATTCCAAATGAAACAGGACCATCAAGAATCGGCAGAAAATACACAATTCCATAAGAACTAAAATCATAATGATCATATATTGAGTTAATTATATCAAGAGAATTCGTAGTGCCCCACCAATTCAACTCTGCTGAGACATTTGCAGCCTGAAAATTATTGATATTCCCTCCACTATTATTGTGAATGTTGTTAAACTTAATAATAATGTTCTCGCTAACATCAAAACCAAGAGGAGTAAGATGGATTCCTACATCATTAAATTCAATATTATTTTCTGTGATATTTGTGTTTGTAGAGCCTTGCACGAAAATACCGCGAGAATATCTTTCTATTCTACACCTTCTTATCCAGGTATTCGAGCTGTCTTTAACAGTGATACTATACCCACTGATTTGTAATCCATTAAGAGTATTATTATGGCAGTCAAGAATAGTGTGGTTCAAGAATGAGATATAGATATTTTCTTCATAAGGTCCTGTATTTGCTTCTACATGAACAGTCTGCTGCTTAAATTCATTTGTGCTGGCAACAACATCACTTATTGGAGAGCTAGTATAATAGGTTCCAGTAGCAGATTCATCAAACTCAAGTGGATTATGAATAGGATTAATTGAAATGACATCAACATTAGGCAGTGGTCCACAGTCACCTTTAGCTCTATTCTCTCCTGCACCTGATAAATATAGGTTGCCAACACCATTACAATAAGAGTTATCTGCTGAATCAGAAATTCCTACATCAAAGAAAGTATTTCGCCAAATAGTGTTATTATTAATATTTGCGCTGTTATAGAAGAGATTATAATTAATTGATTTAAAAGTGTTATTTGTGATGTTATTATAATATGATGAGCCAAAGAACCAGATACCATTATAGTTATTACTAAAATTATTGGCCTGTATAGTGTTTGACTTACTGTAATAGAGCAATACGCCTATACTCCCAGAATGAGAATGAATATGATTATTTTCAATAATATTATTCTCAGAAGAGAGTTCAATCCCTTTATTTGTATTAGAATAAATCTCATTATACTTAATAGAGTTTAATGGCGATGAAGCTTCAATATCTATACCCATATCTATGTTAGAATGGATTTTGTTATATTGTATCCTGTTGGAACTTGAATCAGTTACAAATACTCCTTTTAAGAAGCGGCTTATGCTGCAATTATATATTGTGTTGAAATTGCCACTAGAAATTGTAATGCCCATGCCTGAGTTTGTGCCATTTAATTCTGCGGCATTGCAGTTCAGAGTAACATTATCCATATGGTCCATGAATATATTCTTTGGAAAATTAGAACCCTCAAGAACTCTAATTTCAGCATTATCATGTGCATTTGCAACTGCATCAGCAACATTATTGTAGACAGCAGATTGACTGAAAATAACCTCTTGGACAGCAGACTTATTGACAGGAATAATTGATTGATTTGGTGTGGGGCCACATTCAGATGGGCCTCTAGAAATGCCTGCCCCATTGAAATACTTGTTGCCAACATCAAAACAATAAAAATTACTGGCTGTATCCCTAATTCCTACATCAAAAAAAGTATTTCGCCAAATAGTGTTATTATTAATATTTGCGCTGTTATAGAAGAGATTATAATTAATTGATTTAAAAGTGTTATTTGTGATGTTATTATAATATGATGAGCCAAAGAACCAGATACCATTATAGTTATTACTAAAATTATTGTTTTTAATAGAATTTCTCAAGCCATAATAGATAAATATGCCCCTATCACCTCCGCCAGAATGAGAATGAATATGATTATTTTCAATAAGGTTAGCATCTGACTTGATTTCTATCCCACTGTCAACATTGCCATAGAGTTCATTATTCTGTATTATTGTGCCATCTTGCAATGTTGTTATACCAGAACTAAATCCAGTTATAATACAGTTCTTAATCTGCGCACCTATACTATCAGCTTTAACTCCTATCCCTGCAATAGTTCCATTAAGAATATGGCCAGCACAATCCAGAATAACATTGTTTGCTCCAATTATAATCCCATTTCCAGAACAATTCAATAAATCATAATCTATGACATAATTCAAAATTAAAGTATCACCACAATTACATTTAACTGCTCCACCACAATTAGCAGCACTAACATTCACACTCATCAAACTAAAAATCAAAATTCCAAAAAACAAAATCAAAATACCTTTTTTCATATATAAAAGATGATTCTTTACTATAAATAAATTGTGTTATTTGAATATATTTCATTAACAAACACTATTATAATTCAAATATAATTATAATCAATTCAGAAAATTAATCTCTTGGTGCACCTGCTGCAGCAGCAGCTGCAGCACTGTCATAAACTTCTATATCTTTTCCATCATCAGTTGGATTAAAACCAGCTGTATGCTCATTATGCTTTGCTCCTACTTTTCCATTACCATCAAAATCCAAATCTACTATTTCTCCTGTTTGTGGTTCTATGAAAACCAGGCTTCCATCTGGAGCATGAACATCTGTAACAACATGACCTGGATAACCAGTTCCATTATTCCACCAGTATATTGTATAAGTTGCATTATATCCTAATGCAGTTAAATTTTTTTCTAAAGAATCTGCAAAATCATCACAATCAAAACTTGATGCATTATAAGTTGCTCTTGAACGCGTATTATTTACTGCTCTTGTTAAATTTGTAAGCCATCCAGATTGAGAGGTTGTATTCACTTTTGTATAATTAACAGAAATTCCTGGAGGGCCTAGAGGTATATCTGGAATGCATTCCATTACAGCTCCATTTTGTGCTCTACAATCTTCAATTGTAGCTCGGAAACATGTTGCATCAAAATTACCTAAACAACAAGTGTAAGTTTCTTCAGGAGATATAACATAATCTAAAACACCTGGTGCAGTCATTTTTATCCAATAACCAAAATTAGGTTTCATCACTATTAAATCTGAGAATTCTGGAAGCAGTGGGTCATAGGTTAAAGCTCCATTTTCAAAACCATTTACAACTATTACTTTGCTTGTAATTGCAGAAATAACATCACTTGTAGCTCTTGGTATATCTGATAAATAAGAAATCAAATTCCAATTTGTTTCTAAATTGATTATTTTGTTTTCAGGAACAGTGCCTATAACCATGAGATTTGCACTCTCATTCATCTTTACCCAATATCCATGCAAATAATCAATATTATGCAAATCTGAAAATTCTGGAAGTTTGGGGTCATAAGTTTTTGCTCCTCCCCCAGGTCCTGACTCAAATCCATTGATGACAATTACTTTATTCATGATATAAGAGAAAATATTTTCAATGGAATCATTTTCTAAAACTAAAGGTATGGAAATTAAATTCCAGTTTTTATTTAAATGAATATTTAAAGTAATATATTCACATGCATCTCCTATTCCATTTTGATTTGAATCTGCTTGACTTGGATTAAATACATTAAGGCAATTATCACAAGCATCTCCAAAACCATCTGCATCCATATCTGCTTGATCTGGATTTGAATTATCTGGGCAGTTATCTACATCTCCACAGATACTATCGCCATCAATATCATTATCATGATCAAACCTACAGATATCACAAGCATCTCCTATTCCATCATTATCAATATCTGATTGATCTGGATTTGAAACATCTGGACAATTATCATCTCTGTCTGGAATTCCATCATCATCAATATCTAACAAAACCT
>CAYIAV010000058.1:0-5397 GCA_964361505.1 Candidatus Woesearchaeota archaeon
TTAATGATTTACTGCAAAGGATGATTTAATATGCCAATTAATAAACAAAAAAAAGCTGTACGTTACAGAGGGAGCCATACTCACGGTGGAGGAGCTAAAAAGAAAAGAAGAGGCTCTGGAAACAGAGGTGGATTTGGCATGGCTGGAACTGGAAAAAGAGCAGGACAAAAAAAACCAAGCATATTGACCACTATTGGAAATGCATATTATGGAAAGAGCGGATTTCACAGACCAAAAAAGATTGTTAAAAAAATCAATGCAATAAATGTTTCTGACTTAGAAAAAAAGCTTGACTTTTATGCCTCTAAGAATCTTGTAAAAAAAGATAAAGATAAATATACAGTTGTATTATCTGATTTAGGATATGATAAGCTTCTTGGTGCAGGCTTGGTTACTGAGAAGTTGGATGTTAAAGCTCCTTTGTTTTCAAAAAAAGCAAAAGAAAAAATAGAAAAAGCGGGTGGAAGTTTAAGTAACTAAGATGCAATTTTTTAATTCAGTTATATCGATACTGCCAGAAGTAAAAGGTCCTACTGAAAAACATTTACCCTTTAATAAAAAACTTAAGTGGACACTACTAATATTAATTGCTTTTTTTGTTTTGGGTGTTGTACCTCTTTACGGATTAGAAGAAGCTGCGCTGGCTAACTTTGAATTTTTGTCTATTATTCTTGGTGCGCAATTTGGGTTTTTAACTACACTGGGGATTGGACCAATTGTCACTGCTTCTATTGTATTACAGTTATTAAGCGGATCAGGTATTTTAAATATTGATACAACCACTAAAGAAGGAAGGGCGTTTTTCCAAGGATTACAGAAGATTTTAGCTATCTTTTTTATTATCTTTGAAGCAATTATTTTTGTATTTTTAGGGGGATTGACACCTGCAGCGGGATTTTCTCCATGGATATTGGTTTTTCAATTGTTTATTGGGGGGATATTAATACTTTACATGGACGAAGTTATGAATAAATGGGGATTTGGCTCAGGCATATCATTATTCATTGCAGCAGGAGTGTCATCACAGATATTTATCAGAACATTTTCTCCTTTGAATTCATTAGGAGATATTGCATTTGGATCTGGACAAGCTCCTGTCGGGCAACTTTTAGTATTTTTTTATTCTTTAGCAAATGGGAATGTAAATGGTGCTATGCTAGCTGCTAGTGCTATTTTAGCAACCATTGTTGTTTTTGCTATTGCAGTTTATGCGCAGTCTATGAAAGTAGAAATTCCTTTATCCTTTGGGAAAGTAAGGGGATATGGAATAAGGTGGCCTTTAAAATTCTTGTATACCTCTAATATTCCTGTAATATTAATTGCAGCTTTATTAGCTAATATCCAATTATGGGCGAGCTTACTTCAGAAAAGTGGACATCCTTTTTTAGGAACATTTTCAGGAAATACCCCTACATCAGGATTTGTTATGTGGGTTTTCCCCCCTAATGTTGTGAGCAATCTTATTAGTGGTGTGTTTGATCCCATTAGTTTAGCGCATGCTGGAACTTATGCGCTTTTCCTAATGGCAGGATCTGTAGTTTTCTCTATTTTTTGGGTGCAAACTTCTGGAATGGATGCTGCATCTCAAGCAAAAAACCTTATGGCTTCTGGATTACAAATTCCGGGATTTAGGAGAGATGAAAGAGTATTAGAAAGGATTTTAGAGAGATATATTTTCCCTTTGACTATTATGGGAGCACTTACTGTTGGATTTTTGGCAGCTTTTGCTGATATCTCTGGAACTTTGTCAAATGGCACTGGTATTCTTTTAACAGTCATGATAATTTATACATTCTATGAAAGAATTGCTCAAGATCATATGATAGATATGCACCCTACAATGAGAAAGATGATGAGTGGAAGCTAATGAAAAAAGGATTTTTTTTAATTATTGTGGTTATGATTGCCAGCTTGATAATTGCTGGAATGTGGAATAGTGTTCCTTTTATTGGAAATAGTGTTCATGCAGTTCTAGACCCTACTTTTGGCAATTTATTGAATATGAATTTTAATATAGGTTTTATTACTGTAGTGTTTATTATTGTTTTTCTAACTACTTTGGTACAGAAATATGGATCGGACCAAGAAGCTTTGAAAAACTTAAAAGAAGAGCAAAAAAAGCTTCAAGAAGAGATGAAAAAATATAAAGATGATCCTGCTAAGATGATTGAGTTTCAAAAGAAACAGTTTACTGAGCATTTGCCAAGAACATTTGAGCTTTCTATGGCACCATTAGTATATACTGCAATTCCCTTTATTTTGCTCATTAGATGGTTTACAGATATATTTAAAAACCTTGGTGACCCGAAAATTTTAGGATTTTTAGGCTGGATTTGGGCATATTTTTTATTGTCCCTTATTTTCAGCGCAATATTAAGAAAAGTAATGAAGGTGTATTAAAATGCCAAGACCAAGCAGAAGATCAAGATCTTTAAGAAGAGTACATGTTAGAATACCTTCAGGTATATCAAAATTAATTTATAAAAAGAGAAAGCCTCGAAAAGCTGTTTGCGGCGGGTGCGGAGCAATTTTGCAAGGAGTGCCAAGAGAGAGACCTACAAAAATGATGAATCTATCCAAGTCCCAAAAAAGGCCTGAAAGGAAATACGGAGGGGTTTTGTGCCCTTCCTGTACTAAAAGGAAGATTATAGCAAATGTGAGGAGTGTTTAAATGACAGAATTGCTAGGAAGAATATGTGTAAAACTTCTTGGAAGGGAAGCTGGGAAAACTTGTGTTATAGCTGATGAACTTGAAGGAAATTTTGTTTTAGTAGATGGAAATGTAAGAAGGAGAAAATGCAATCTTAATCATCTTGAGATTTCTGAAAATTTATTGAAGATAAAAAAAAATGCTTCCACCTCTGAGATTCAGGCTGCAATGAAAACTGCAGGTATTAAAATTGTTGAAAAGAAGAAAGCTTCTGATAAAAAAACATTAAAACCTAAGAAAATAAGAAAGGAAAAAGTGAAAATTGCTGATGAGACCTCGAAAAAATCACCAACCAAAAAAGCAGATGGATCTAAAAACAAAAATTCAGAATAAATATGCTGAATTCCAGCTTCTTTCTCAACAAGTTGCACAGCTTGAAGAACAGCTTGGGAATGTTGAAGAGCAAATTGTGGATTTAGGGCTTTTAAAAAATTCTGTTGGTGAACTAAAAAATATTAAAGAAGATACAGAGATTTTGGTTCATCTGGGGCATAATCTTTTTACAAAGGCTAAACTTGCTGATGTTAAAGATTTCATTGTGGGAGTTGGGGCTGGAACGCTTGTTAAAAAAAATTCTAGTGAGGCTATAGAACTTCTTGTAAACCAGATTAAAGAGCTAGAAAACCTTAGAGACCTTATGAAAGGAAAGGCTTCTGATGCATATAATACTTTACAGAGAATTCATGAAGAGCTTGAAATAATGATTCAAGAAGATAATTCCGGATAAAAGAGAAAGTATTTAAAAATCTAAAAAAATTGTTTTTTTATGAGGTGGCATTTTTTGTTGGTGATATTTGTTTTTTCTGCATATATAACAAATGCTCAAGGAGATGCTGATTGTCAAACTATAGGTGGACAATGTAAAGATGTATGCAGTGCTAATGAAGCAGAGGTTGAATTAACTTCTTCTTGTAGCAGTGGAATATGCTGTGTGTCTAATGTTCAAGCTCTGAATAAAATTGGCACTGGGACTACATGCTCTGATGGAACTCCTTATGGGGTTTGTTCAGACTTTAATTCTGGGGGGCTTGGAAAACCTAAGTATTGTGAAAATGGGCAGTTAATCTCTGCATGTGAAATTTGTGGATGCTCTGGCGGAGCAGTTTGCTATCAAGGAACTTGTTTATCTGCTAGTGGTGGAACAGAATCCTCTGATCTTTCTTTAGTAAACTCAAATCCAACAATATCGCAGATACCTCCTTTAAATGCTCCTTTTGATTCAATTGATCTTAACCAATATGCAGAAGATCCTGAAGGTAAAGATTTGATTTTTACTTTTAGCAATGGGTTTAATACATTTTCTTCTGAGATTGTTCAGTGCGATATTGCTAATGACCTTTTTTCCTGCTTTCCCAAAATATCCGGCTTTGAAATGATTACAATTTCTGCTTTTGATGGTGAAAAATCAAGTGCTATGGTTTTTAGCCTTGATGTTATGCAAATCCAGAGAGGTACTGGAACTAATGCTCATCCTAAAGCAAATGCTGGAGATGATAAAACTGTTTCTATTAATCAAGATGTTGTATTAGATGGGTCTAAATCCTATGACCCTGATGGAAATATACCTTCACTAAGCAGTGCATTTATTTGGAAAGAAGGATTAAATGTTTTGGGACAAGGCAAAATTATCAAAACTAGATTTCCTAAACCTGGAGAGTATACTGTAACTTTAGAGGTTACTGATGCTAATGGTGCTCTTTCAAGTGATACTGTAAATGTCAAGGTTAATAAAAAAGAAAGATGTGGTGGAACACCCACAATTTATACTCCACAAGATACTATATGCACTAAGAAATGGCCTTCTAAAGAAGGGGAGATTCTTGCAATCAATTCTAGAAGCAATTCCTGCGATCTTTTTGAGGTGTGTGATGATGGCTTAGATTATATCATTGATGATGCTATCAATTGTTGTGATGGCACCCCTTTTTTAGATAAGAAAAGATCTGGATCTTGCTCATTTGCTAACGTGAACTCTGGAGAAAATGTGAAGACGTGCCAAGCTTTGTATATTATTAAGAGTATAGGAGATGGAGCTGTTTATATGCAGGATTATTTTTATTCTGAGATGTGCTGTTATGGTGTAAGAGAACTATGCCCTGAGCAATATCCTTTGTATACCCCAAGACCACTACCTATTACAGACACTGATTTAAGCTTACTGCAGTGTAAGACTACAGCAGAGAACAGGGTATTGGGAGAATGGCTTTCTGATACAAGACTAGACAAAAATAATATTGCACTACAAGATGTTCATGCAGGAGCAACAATAAACATATTGTCTACTGGCACATGTGTTGATTATAGTGCTGCTGTGGTTACTCTTTTGAGGAAACTAGGATTTAGAAGTAATGACATTTATCTTGGTGAAGCTACAAACCATGCATATACCCTTGTTAAGTTCCCTATAGACAGGAAATACACTATTATTGATACAACTGGAAATGCAGATCCTATTACTTTGGGAGGATTGCCCCCTCAAGATTATCCATATTGCGAGAATCTTGTGAATTGTTATAATGATAATGGAAGAGCTTTATGCCCTGAATTAAGCAAAATAAAAGGATGCGAGAGGGTTGAAGAAAGTGTTATAAA
Source organism: Candidatus Woesearchaeota archaeon (assembly GCA_964361505.1). Lineage (GTDB taxonomy): Archaea > Nanobdellota > Nanobdellia > SCGC-AAA011-G17 > GW2011-AR20 > JACQNJ01. The sequence continues at coordinate 5,303 of CAYIAV010000058.1, forward strand.
GCAGGGGTCACGTATAACTTTTAAAGCTAAAAAAATTATTGGAACAGTTATTGAGAAGCTAACATTAGAGGCTAAGAGATGAAAAAAATTTTAGT
>CAYIAV010000059.1:0-5391 GCA_964361505.1 Candidatus Woesearchaeota archaeon
CTAAAATAATTCTTTATCTTTTCAATCTTATCAGTCACAATATTCTCTAGCATATTATAAGAACTATCAAATATAGTCAAGAAAGTATCAAGAATCTTTGTAGGTCTTAAAATAATTGACTGTAAAACTTCTTTGTTAAGAATCATTTCAGCATTTAAAGCATGCATTTCATTCTTATCTTGTTTAAAATGCAACACAGAAAACATAGTTTCATCAGCATCAATTTTTGATTTTAAACGAACAGAAAACACAACGCCAGCATGCTCAGCTTTAACCTCTTCTTCTTTATCAGTTTCAGGGTTATACAACGTAGCAATTACATCACCTCCCTTAACAGCATCTCCTAGTTCAACTTTTACATCCAATAAGCCAGAAAAAGGTGCTTTATACCCATATCTATAATCTAAAACAAACTGTCGTATAGGAATATCAATAAGCCCATTGAGCATTTTTTTATATATCAAAACATTCTTTATTCCTCTAATTCCCTCAGCAACATACTTATCCCAAACCTTAACCCCTCCTCCAACTTCAACAGTCAAAACAGGAATCTTATGTTTTTTATATGCTTCAATAGCAAGCATACCAGGTTTCCCCTCTCTTTCCAATATCAAATCAGTTCCAAAAATTCTGCTAAGCTCAGCAACTTCAGGCGCCTCTTTGTTGTTTAATACTCTAGAATGAGGTAGTAATATATTTTCTGCATTAGAATCATGGCAATCAATCCCAAAATCACACTTTTTTACAACACAATCAAAGAAATTTTTAGCAATAATTTCAGAAGCAGATTTAGGATTTTTTTTATTAAATTGCCTGTTGATGTCTCCACTATCTAAAGGCACATACCTTGTACTGGCTCTAAATCCTAAGGTATTAACAACAGGAATAATAATTAATTTCCCGCTAAGTGAATCAGGATTTATAGATTCTTTAATTTTTTTAGCTATTTCTATACCATTAACCTCATCACCATGCAAACCAGCAGAAATAAATGCAGTATATCCATCTTTAACACCAGAAATTATAAAAACTGGAATATTAATTTTTAAGTCATCTATACTAAATTCTAAAAAGCCTTTAGTTTTCTTTCCTTTTACTTCTTTACAGCTTCCTATCTGTAAACTTTCCATAAAGTACAGCTTTTTAAATCAATATAATAATCTTTTGTTTATGAAGTTAGATCAACATTTTATGGTCAATGAAGATTTATGTAAAAGGATAGTATCTTATGCAGAAATTAAGAAAAATGAAGTAGTCTTAGAAATAGGCCCGGGAAAAGGAGCTTTAACAAACTATTTAATTAAAAAAACTAAAAAATTAGTTTTAGTGGAAATAAGTTTTGAGCTTGCAAGTGAATTAATGAGCCAGTTTAAAGAAGCTAAAGTCATCAATAAATCAATAACAAAAATTAAAGAATTAAATTTTGACAAAATAATCGGAAATTTGCCTTATTCTGTTTGCGAATCAATAATTAATACGTTATTAATCAGCAAATTTGAACTAGCTGTTTTCACAGTCCCTAATGATTTTATGAAGAAAGGATTATTAAACATCTTAATGCCAAAATTCTTCGATATTGAAACTTTAGAGGAAATAAATAAAGATTCATTTGATCCAAAGCCAAAAATAAAATCAAAAGTAATAAGAATAAAGCATAAGGAAATGAATGAAACAGAAAAAATAATAAAAGAAATTTATTTGCAATCAGATAAAAAACTAGATAATGCGTTTAGAGAATCTTACTGCAAACTATCAAAACTAACAAAAAAAGAGGCTAAAAATAAAACTCCAAAATTGAATTTTTTAGACAAAAAAGTTTATACTTTAAATTTAGAAGAGTGGAAAGAAATAATAACAGAAATTGAAGATAAAGATAAGTAATTTAAATTTAAGGTTTTTAGATAAAACATGGATTGTCCATTCTGCAATATCAACAAAGAAAAAACAAGGATAGTAGAACAAACCAAGAATAGCTTAGTAATTCTAAGCAACCCTCGTTTAATCTCAGGTCATATCTTAGTTATCCCTAAAAGACACGTTGAAAAATTATCTGAATTAAATGATGAAGAAAAATGTGATATGCTCGATTTAATAATAAAATACCAGGAAAAGATATTAAAAAAGATTTCTTCAGGCTGTGACATAAGGCAAAATTACAGACCTTTTCAAAAGCAAGGTAAAATTAAAGTCAATCATCTACATATACATCTACAGCCAAGAGAGTTAGAAGATGAATTATATAAAAAATGTCAAATATTTGAAAAAGATATTTTTAAAGAATTAAGAAGTGAAGATATGGAAAAATTCTCTAAAATACTGAAAGAGTAACATTTAGGCGTCTTTAGTTGAATGGCACAATATCGGCTTCCCAAGAAAATTATCGGAAAGAGCCGGGGATGCGGGTTCGATTCCCGCAAGACGCATTCAAAAGTTTTAAATAAAAAGGAAAGGCCTTCTACTTAAATGAAAAAATTCTATACCACAATTGCATATTACACATTTTAGTAAAAATAACCGCAAAATTTATAAATAAACGAAAGTTATCAATATAGATAACTTTGGTTAATTCAAATGATACCATTAATGTTAAGACTAAAGAAGAATTCGCACAAGGAAATAGCAAAAGCTCAGGATTTAATAGTAGAAACTCTCTATAACGTATTCAATAATGCAGTATTTCACGGAGGAACAAGCATATGGAGATGCTATAAAGGAAACAGGTTTTCTGAAGACATTGACGTATATTTAACAAAGGATTTAAAAAAAATAAATGAATTTTTTGATTTGCTGGAAAAAAAAGGATTCATTATAGAAAAGAAAAAGATTACTGAAAACAGCATATACTCAACACTTAAATTTAACAGAGAAAATGTAAGATTTGAGGCAATTTTCAAGAAAATAAATGGCTCTCTAAAAGATTACGAAACTGCAGAGGGCAATTTTCTGACAGTTTATGCATTAAAGCCTGAAGAATTAATAGAAGAAAAAGTAAATGCATATCTAAATAGGCAGAAAATAAGAGATTTATACGACATCTTTTTCTTATTAAGATATGTAGAGAACTTATCTTCTGTAAAAAAAGAACTAAAGGGGCTTATTGCAAAATTCAAAAATCCAGAGGATGAAAACAACCTAAAAGTTTTAATTTTGGAAGGTTTAGTTCCAAGTAAAGAAAAAATGCTGGAATATATAAAAAGTAAGTTATAAAATGGGGAAAGAAAAATACCTTAAAGACATTGAAGCTTTGTTTAATAAGAGCTCAGTAGTTAGTTATTCCTCAATAGAAAGAATAATCAAAAATAAAAAAAATGTAAAGCAGTATGTCAAGACATTAATTCACAATATGCTCAAAAAAAAGAAGATAAAAAGGTTAACAAAAGGATTTTACACAAAAATAGATGACAATTCCTTAGCAGTTTTTTGTTTTAAACCAGCTTACCTAGGATTGCAAGATGCATTAAGTTATCACAATTTATGGGAACAGGAGACTATTCCTGTAATTATCACAACAAGAAAAGTAAGACCTGGAATTAGAAAAATACTGGGAAAAAATGTTTTGATAAGAAGAATAGAAAAAAAATACTTTTTTGGTGCTGAGTATGCTAAACAAAATAATGTAGCTATCCCCTACTCAGATGTTGAAAAAACTTTTATTGATATGATATATTTTAAAGAAAGAATTGATAAGCTAGTGCTTAATAATTTAAGAAAAAGGATTAACAATAAGAAGCTCAATAGTTATTTAAAAGCATATAAACAAAAAATAAGAAAAACCATACTAGACTGTTTTAATAAAAAGGAATGATATAAATGAAAAAGTTCTATATAACAACACCGATTTACTATGTAAATTCAGAGCCGCATATAGGACATGCTTACACAACAATATTAGCCGATGCTCTGGCAAGATGGCACCGCTTGAAAGGAGAAAATGTTTTTTTCTTAACTGGAACAGATGAACATGGTCAAAAAGTGCAAGAAGCTGCAAAAAAAGAAAGATTAAATCCAAAGGAGTTTACAGATAGGATATCAAATAAATTTAAAGAATCTTTCAAACTGCTAAACATATCAAATGACAATTTTATTAGAACTACGGATAAAGAGCATGAAAAAGAAGTAAAAAAAATTCTTCAAGAGTTATACAAAAATAAACTGATATACAAAGGATATTATGAATCATATTATTGTATTGGTTGTGAACAATATCTTACAGAAAGTGATCTTGTAGGGGGAAAATGTCAAATTCATAAAACAACGCCAGAATTAAGAAAGGAAGAGGCCTACTTGTTCAAGCTTTCTAAATTTCAAAATCAGTTGCTAAGCTTAATTAAATCAGAAAAATATTGCATTCTACCTAAAGAAAGAAGAAGGGAAGTTTTATCTTTTATAGAATCTGGTTTAAAAGATATATCAATCTCAAGATCAAAAAAACAAGTGGATTGGGGAATAGAACTCCCATTTGACAAAAATCATACATGTTTTGTATGGGTAGATGCTTTTTGGAATTATGTCACAGGATTAAAGGAAAAAAATAAGTTCAAACAATTTTGGCCATCAGATGTCCAATTGATGGCAAAAGATATAGTGAGAGTGCACGGAACAATATGGCCGGCTTTATTGCTCGCAACTAAGAACAAGCTTCCAAAAACGCTTTTTGTTCACGGTTACTTTACAATAGAAGGGCAGAAAATGTCAAAATCCTTAGGTAATGTAATCAGACCTGATGATATGGTAAACAAGTATGGCTCAGATAGTTTACGTTATTTTTTAATTCGCGAGATACCTCTTGGCCAAGATGGGGATTTTTCAGAAGAGTCATTAAAAGCTCGCCATAATAATGAACTGGCAAATGATTTAGGAAATCTAGTTTCTAGAGTTTTAACATTAGTAGACAATAATTTCAAAAATGGATTAAAAAAATCTCCTTTGGATAAAAAATTAATCTCTAAATTAAACATTAAAAAGATAGATTCTCATATGCAAAAATTGGAATTGCAGCAAGCTCTAAATGAAACTTGGAAGTTTATCAATGAATGTAATAAACATATTAATGATGAGAAACCATGGGAATTAAAAGGAAAAGAACTAGAAAAACATTTGTATACTTTAATTGAATCAGTAAGGATAATAGCAATTTTAGTTTCACCATTCATTCCAGAAACATCAGATAAAATATTTAGTCAATTATACCAAAAAAAAGGAAATTTAAAAGATGCAGTATTTGGTAAAGTAAAAATATATAAAGTTAAAAAAGGAGAAATATTATTTAAAAAAATTGAAATGAAAGAAAAAAATATTCAGCCTGAAAAAATAGAAGATAACCTGGATAAAGTAGATATTGATTACTTTAAAAAAATAGATTTAAGAGTTGCAAAAATAAAAGCAGTAAGT
>CAYIAV010000060.1:0-5333 GCA_964361505.1 Candidatus Woesearchaeota archaeon
AACTTCTTTTATATTCATTAACTTATTTCCATCCCAAAAATCTTCTTCTTTTACTCCTGGATCCTCAAATTCCTCTATATTTCCTGTAAAAAAATGCATCTCATCTCCTTGAAATATTTTATATCTATTTTTTTGTTTTTCTGTTTTAGCCCAACCTGGACCCCAAACAATCTTTATTACTCCTAATTTTCTTATGCCACTCACAACTGCACCAGTTTCCTCTTTTGTTTCTCTAATCATGGCTTTAGTAATTTCTTCATTTTTATCTATTCCTCCACCAGGAAATAAAATTAATCCATTAGATTCTTTTGCGATAATACTTCCTTTACCCTCTAAAAAGTACCCTTCACAATTAATCCTAAATGGTAATTTTTTCCTTTCCATTTCTTTCACCTCATAAATCCATCAATAACTTCTGTTGCTTCAGAAGTAACTTCTTCTAATGATTTTGTTGCATCAATCATAACAAATTCAGTATTTTTTAATCTTTTTGGCCTTTCTTCTGACATTACATGCATGTATAGAGTTCTAAATTCAACGAGTGACCCTAAATCTTCATCTTTAAATTTTTTGTACCTGTCATTTATGCGTCTCAATCCTACTTCGGGGGGAATGTCTAAATAAACCACTAGGTCGGGAGTAGTCGGAGGTTCCATTAGTGAGATAAACCATTCAGGAACATCATTCAAATGGCTTGCATACGCTGTAACAATACTTCTATCCGAAAGAAGTAGCTCATTATTATCTCTTCTGCACGATCTTAGATTTGCTCTTGCAGAGAGTGCATATAATGTTTCTTGAACTATCCTTAGTTTGAAAAGAAAATGTAATTTGCTGTGCTGATCTAGAGAGTATGCTCTCCTAATTATTTCTCCCCAAATATTATTCTTTTCACTATATCTATAAACTGAAGTAGGTATTTGCATATCTTGAAGCCTAGAATATTGTATGTCTACTTGGGTAGATTTTCCAGCACCATCAATACCTTCAAAAGCTATGTGTTTCATTTAAAAAAAATAATCCTCCATATCTTCTTTTCTTCTAACATCAACAGTAGTACAGTGAATACCCCCTCCAAAAAGCTCACTATGCCTAAGTCTAATTGGGATTGGTTCAAATCCTGCCCTTTCTAAAGCCTTTATTGTTAATGTTGCATTATCTCTAATTAATATTCTTCTTTCATCTAATGAAAGCACATTTACACTCATTCCTACATTTGTAGCCATTTGCAGATGATCATCTGGATAATCAAATCGCGTATCTTTATCTAAGATGGGTATTCTATCCCATTTTTTTAATGGCTCTGGTAAGAGATTATACATTCCATACATTGCGCCTTCGTTTACTAATAATTTACCGGGAGCTATAGGAACAAGGTGCCCATCTATATGTGTATCGCAGATCCTTGTTGGGTGCATCCTAAACCTCCCCTCCAAATGTCATTTAAGCCAATAGAATCCTAATTCATGATTCTTAGTTCCTACATTCATAACTATATCTTTTCCAAATTTAAGACAATTCGCTGCATCAAATGCAATTTCATAATTTTCCTCAATCTTTTCAATACTAGGGATTCCTCTTTGAATGTGGTCTTTCCAAAAAGAGAAATCGATAGCAGTGTCATCTAAGGATGGTACTGGAGCTACAATCCATTTTGCTCCACTTCTAAAATATTCCATAAACAAATATTTTAACAAGAGTTGTTCAAAATATCTTTTTCTATTTGTTGGAGGCGTTTCTATTATTTCATCCCCGATGCATAAATACATATCTCTAGGGGAATCACACCCAGTAGTATATGATGTAAAATTAGGGGTTTTAATCTTCTGAATCTCTTCTAATCTTTTAGGTCTCCTTACAATAACTCCTTCTGACTCAAGCAAAGAGTGTAAATTATCCAAATCTTCTTGTCTTTCTTCTACATATCTTAGATCTATCCTATGCGGTTCATTCCTGTCTGCAAATCTTCCATCTCTATTTTCATACATAAACCTAAAAGTAGAGTCAATACCTTCTAGATTGAAGTTTACACAAGAACCAACGATTACTTCCTCCAATGGTGCCCATTCTGTATAGACATTTACGAGAGCACTTGTTTGAGTAAGATTTTTATTGTTCATTTTTATTTCTTGGTCTAGCAGAATCTGCTAATAACTTTTTTGGATTGATATAAATTCCATCTCTCTTTGATTGATAACAAGCATCAATAAAACTTACATGTTGTAAATGATATTCAGGATCTCCCATGTTCTCTTTTTCACCTTTGATTACTCTACAAAAATAATCAATTTGATTGGTTGCAGCTACAGGCCAAGAATGTTCTCTAGTTAGAGATTCTGCTTCTTCTCCATTATTTCTTAGGCGTCTTATACATCCTCTATCCACTTCTATTATGCCCTTATCTCCAATCACCCTAATCTGTTCAGTCTTTGGAGGATAATAGCGAGATAACAACATAGATCCATATAAACCATCTTCGTACTGGAATAAAATAGACGCTGTATCTTCTGCATCATACTCTTCTCCTGGTTTTGCTTTAGATGAAAATTCTGCATGTAAATTATCTGGTAGACCAAAATACCATATAACCATATCAATCATATGGTAGCCCATATCAATTATACATCCTCCACCTGCAGAACCTCTTTGACCTCTCCATCCTTCATGAGGATTGTCGACAAAAAGAGTATATCTAACATCTACAAAGAATGGTTCTCCAATTTGATCCTTAAGCTGAAAAAATGTGGTATAAATTGGATTAAATCTTCTTTGTAAAGTTGTCATTAATTTAATATCATTCTCATCACACAATCTTTTGAAAAACAAGGCTTCTTCTAGATTTCTTGCAAATGGCTTTTCTTTTAACATATGCAGATGTCTTTTAGATACATCTTCGATAACATCTCTATGTTCCTCATGCGGCGTGGCAACTATTACAAAATCTAAATCCGTTGAATCAAATAATTCTGTATAATTAGTGAAACCTGGAACCTCCAATTTATCTTGCCATTCTTTTAATTTATCTTCGTCTATGTCACAGATAGCCTCTAGAGTAGCAAACTGCGAATCTTTCAATGCAGGAACGTGATATCCTAATCCCTGATGTCCTAATCCTATTACTGCACATTTTAATCGTTTCATAGTATGAAGATGAATTAATAGGTATTTATAAATCTTACTTTTATAACTACTCTCAAGTTAATAATAAACTAAATTCTATTATTCAAGCGATATAAATTACACAAATTTACTTTCCGATCTACTTTATTCCTTTACTGTTAATTTCGTGGTTTTTTACTTATTTAAAAGAATTAGCAGGCTGATTTATTCATTAACAATATTTTCAGTTATGTCTGGAGCTCTTGTTCCTAAGGATCTTGTGCCATGGTATTTTATGATTTGAGTGTCTCTTGGTGTTGGTTCATCAACATTAACACTCCCAGTCATTATGTCTAGAAATATTGATCCTCCCGTGTCACGAATTCTACTATCCAAATCATTAGTACCTGGCTCTCCATGCAATCCTGCAGCCCCTAATATCTCTTGCATTACTATTCCTGGAAATGTTAACCCAACTTCTGGTGCAACTCGAGCATATGAAGAATTAATCTTATTACTTCCATCTGTCCATGGTGCTCCTCCCCCTAGTTGAGGAATTTCTAGCCCACTGTCCCAAAAGAATAAAGCATATCCTGGTGTGGCCATGTTCCCTCCCTCAGGATTTTTAACGAAACCTGGAACAACATCTCCGGGAGGAGCAGTTCCAACTTCAATTCTCGGGGTTACTTTACCTTGTGTATCTAGAGAAACAAATTCTCTAATTCCATTAATTACGTTATCAATTTCCCATTGTTGCGGTAATCTTCCTTTAGGGTCGGGTCTATAATTTTTTCTAGCAGGATGCATTGTTAAGTTAAAGGGAGCTAAATTCTAAAATAATATATTCCCATACTAATTATTCAGACCCTAAATAAAGAAGAAACATCAATGATTAACATACCTTTAACTTCAGAGTTTTTCAAAACTCCTCTTTTTATTAATTCTTGAATTTTTGATTTTTGAGATTCAAATTTTTTGAATAAAGACTCTTTGTTTGTTCTCCCATTCTCAAAAACATCTAATAAAATTGAACTATTCTCTTTCTCTGATAAAATCTTAGATTTTACTCTTTTAAGGAAAGAATCTAATGGTTCTCCGTTCTTCCATAATTTCTCAAAGCTATTCTTGTATGAATTAACTATTTCTTTTTGATCAAATATAAACGCTTCTTCATTTTCTAGGTCTAGCGTAGCTTTGATAGCTTTTAAAAAAACATAAGAATTATCAGCAACATAATACTTTTCTTTAATATCTTTTTCTGAAACCACTCTAATTTTAATCCGTTTTTTTTCATCGACAACGATAGATTTCTCTCCTTGGGCCATTACATAATCAAAACCTAACACCCTTCTGTATAGAACCCCCCTTTCAACAGCCTTTAAAACTTCTTCATAAAATTGTCCAGAAGGGTAAAGTATTGGAAGAGTAGTACAGCACAGTATTTCTTTTTTTGATTCTCTAAACAAAGACAAGAACCTATTTACAATGGGGTGTTGGGTTGAAGGAGAATCATACATTTTTTCAAGTTCATGAAAAATATCTTTCTCATTTTTTATTAATCTAGTTCTTTTGTTGATATCTGCCAGTTGAGCTTCTAATTTATTTTTTAGAAAGCCCATCTTTTCTTTGTTTTTAGTATAACTATTGGAATTTATTATCGTTCTTGGGTGTTCCGGTATAACTGATTGATTTGATTGCTTTACCAAACCCTGATTAGACAATGAAACTAAAATGTCGTATATTCTGCTTTGTGGAATATCTGCTATTTTGTATAGTTCTGATCTACTAACTTTTCCATATTTTAACAAAGCAAAATATGTCTTAGACTCATAAAGATTTAGCCCTCCTAATCTCAAAAATTCAATCATTTCTTCTTCATCCATTTTATTAATTCCTCTCTATAATTGTTTAAGAGCATGTTGGGGGTTAACCCTATTTCCTCGCAAACAGCCACTATTGCAGAATCCTCGCCTATTTTTTTAGCAATATGGGCATCACTCCCAGCAATGAGGGGATATCCGTACTTTCTGGATAAATCTGTAAGTCTTTTGTAGGCTTCAAGAAAACCTTCTTGAGAAGACTGCTGAGTAAATACTTGATTATTGATTTCAAGCAAGGTTTTAGTCTTGTATGCTTCTTGAAAAACTCTTTCAATATCAACTGGAAAATCCGTTCTATAAGGATGTGAAATAATTTGAACTAATGGATTTTGCATTGCAGAAACTAAAGCACGA
>CAYIAV010000061.1:0-5267 GCA_964361505.1 Candidatus Woesearchaeota archaeon
GTGATCCTGAATCTTCTTTTTATGCTGCTTGGGCCTTGAATTCTTTGAATAAAGATGTTAGTGTTGTTCCCTATTTAGAAGATGTTGCTTCTGATAATCTATTATATCATGCGGTATTAGCAAAACTAACCAATAAGGAGAGACTTTATTCTACATTAGCCAACAAGCAGGGAATTAATGGAGATTTTGGAAATAATATCTTTTTGACTTCCATGGCTGTTGATGCTCTTAAAGGAAATGCGGCTTATCAGGGAAATGTTACTAAAGCTTTATTATGGCTGCAATCCAGGCAAGTAAGAGATTCTGCAGCTGCTAATGGTTCTTTAGATAACAGTGAATTTTTTACATCTTCTGCTACTTATCTTGCACTTAATGATGGAAGCGTGACACCCCCTAGAATTACTTTTACTAATGGGACTATTCGAAGTGGAGGATATTGCGGGGATACAATTGTTGATCTTCAATTAGGGGAAGAATGTGATTCAAGCATTGATACTATAAAAGAAGGGGCTCAGAAAGATTGCGAGAGATTTTGCGATGTATTAAGTTGCAAATGTAATAAACCTCAATGTAAAGACAGCAATGAATGTAATGCTCCTAGAGAATATTGTGATTCAACAAGTTCACAATGTGCTGTTAACCAAACAATAAAATCTTGTAAATCTAATGTTGATTGTAATTCGGATGAAACATGTGATATTGTTAAAGGTGGATTCTGTTTGCCTAAATCTTCTGTAGTAACTCCTACCATAGAAGGATGTAAAAAGAATAGTGACTGTTCTGGAATCTCTCAAGTTTGTGATATTACAACAGGTAAATGCAAAGAAGAGGAAGTTAAGACAACTAAAGAAGAATGCGGCAATAATCTTTGTGAGAAAGATGAAGATGAAGAAACTTGCCCTGTCGACTGTAAGAAGGAAAAAACTCCTTTGCCACTGTGGGTATGGATTGTTATTGCATTGATATCTTTAGTGCTACTTGCTTATATTGTTTATATCAAGTTTGTTAAGGCTCCTCCAAAGAACAAGAAATCGTTTTATGAACCTACTAGAACAAATACTGCTGAAACAAAATCTTATTACAAACCATTGGAGAGATCGAAGAATGATGAAGCATTAGAAAGGGAGCTAGATAAATCTATTAGTGAAGCGCAATCTTTATTAAAGAAAAGATAAACTTTGAGTTATGGAGAAACTTGATGTTTTTTTGTTTGTTATTTTAGTTATTTCAATCACATTATTTATTGGAGCTCTTTTTATTGACTTTACTGATTTTAAGGGAGTTGAAATTCCTTTTAGCCAGGTTTTCTTTTTTGGAGGTGATGAAACAGCCCCCCCTGACAGAATTAAAGAGGACCAGATTCATGTATATGAAGATAGGATAATTATAGAGATAAAGAATGCTAAATGGGCTGGATTTGCTCCTACAAAGTCTATGGTGCCTTTTCTTGATGAAGGAAGCAATGCCTTGCAGATTGTTCCTGAAAGCCCAGAACAAATTGAAGTAGGGGATATTGTAAGTTATGAGAGCAGGAGGCAAAGCCTTCAAGGGTCTGTTATTATTCATAGGGTAATAGAAAAGCATAAAGATGAGCAGGGGGATTACTTTATTGTGAAAGGAGACAATAATTCCCAACCAGATCCTGAAAAAGTGAGATTTAGCCAGATAAAAAGAGTGTTAGTTGGGGTGATTTATTAAAAATGGAAAGATCAACTATTATTGTGCTAATAATAGCATTTCTTTTGCTTTCTGCAGGGCTATTAATAAAAAATTCAAGAGAAGGCGTTGTTGCTTATGGGCCTTCTGACCAAGTTATTTTCAATGCTACAGAGCTTAAAGTATGCTGCACTTATTTTGAAAATGGCGAAGAGAAAAAATGTTCAATATTACAGAAATATGACTGCTCTGTGTGTGAAGCTAAATGCAAATAATTAAGCTTTGATTCTTCTTGCCACCATCCCTTCTAACCTTTCCTTTGACCCTTCTACCTCCTCTATTGTCCTGATTAAAAGAGATTTACTTAGATAAGGGGAAGACTCGCACATTTTTAATTCTCTAAGAACTGTTTGAAAGTTTGGATGTGATTCTGTGGAATCATATTCTTCTAATACATGCCGAGCAAAATAATTTAGTCCATAGTATGCTTCTTGATTTTGAAAAAGCATTGCACTAGATATTAGCCTCCATGCATCAGAGAGAAGCTTTAAGGCATACATATACTCCCCACATTTAGCTTTTATTTCCCCCTAGTATTCTGTTGCTTCATTCATTTTTATATTTGACTTAAACTGAATTTAAATAATTTTATATTCTGTAGGATAAGGGTTATACTTTGTTTCCTAATATTTTAAAGAAAATTTCTTCTTCTGAACCTTTTTTTAATTCTTCTAGCTTATCTTCTTCTATTTTTATTTCTTGCTTTTCCTCTTTTTGATTTTCTTGTTGAGAACTTTTTGCTTTTACTAATGACTCTGGATTGATGCCTAGCTCATTCAATTTTCTTTGAAATATTAAATTTGCAGCTTTTATGCTTTTTATATTCATGTCATAATGATGAAGCTTTCCTAGAACATCATTGTAAACATCTTCGAAGTCTTTTGCATCTAAGCTGAACCTATCTGGTTCTATGATCTCTATTGAACTTGGCATGTATTCAAAACAAAATTTACTTAAATGATCTAAATCTGCAAAAACCAGCTCTATTTCAGTAAATGTACTCCAGAATTCATTTATTTTTTTAATTTCAAAAATATCGCTTCTTAAAACTTCTTCTTCTGACTTTATTTTTTCTACTAATTTTTTTATAACTGATTCTATGTGCTCTTTTGGAAATCCTGCTACTTCTACTATAATCCTGGTAACAAGTTTTTTTCTGCTTATTTCTTCCATTTGTTTTTACAGTTTATCACTGTTTATAAATACCTTCTTTTGTGATTTTGAACATTCTTTTAATATTGTTTTTATTACCTCATTTCTGAGAATTTTTCTATTTTGGTATTCTACATTACATTCTATTTTTATATACACCCTTTCTTTATCTGCGTCTAGCATTACCATAAACTCTTGGTTTAAAGACTTTTTTAAAGAATCTGATAAGCTGCTTAGGAAAGAGTCATAATCTGCTATAACTCCTTTTTCTATCGGAACTTTGATTGATAAAGGTATTTTTCCTTTCCCATAGTTGTGAATTGGTTTTTCTAAGAACAACTTATTTGGGACCCTTATGAAATCATCAAAACTTTCTGGAGAGTCATCCACTATTACATAAAAAGTACCTATGTGCTGGACTCTTCCTTCATAATCTTCTATTTTTATATAATCCCCTATCCTGAAAGGCCTTTTGGTTAGCAATATGAACCATGTTAAGTATGAAACTAAAACATCTCTGATAGTGAATGCAATAGCACTGCCCATTAAGCCGAGGAATATTGCTAAATTCTGTATTGTTACTCCTAATTTCCATAATGTTAGAACTGTAGCAATTGTGTATACTAATAGAGAGTACATCTTGCTTAAGAGCAACTTGTGTTCAATATCTACACTATTTTCAAAAGCTGCTACCACCCTTTTTATTGTTATCCTCAAGAATATTGCTGCTAAGAAGTAATAGATTACTATTGCACTTATCACTTCAGCAGGATTTACTATTGAAGGGGGAAATGTGATAATTCCATTTTTATGGGTATATGCTATTCCCAATGCTATTGCAAATATAATCCCGAATGTTAATATTGAGCGATTTATGCCTTTGTATTTTAATACGTCTTTTACCTGTGAAGCTGTGCTAATACTATGCTCTACTATTTTTGACTTTAATTTTTTTATTTCTTTCACTCTTAGAATTTGTAAAATTTGGATTTATAAATCTTTCATAATGGCTTTTTTATTGCTATGAATAGCAGTAATAAGATTAATGTTCCTGTAAAGAAAAATACTGCTGATCTTTTTGTTTTTATGCCGCTATCCTGATATATTGCATTTCCTGTAACCAGATTAGTTTCTTTTTTTAGTTCACTGCTTGTTGTTATAATATCTTCTTTTTCAATTAGTTTTGCTAATGTCTTTATTTTTACATCTAAGGTAAATTCCTCAGGTGTTTTTCTTTCTTCTTCTTTAATTTTAATTTTTAACTTATAATCTCCTGACACTTCTTCTGCTAATTCATTTGTTAAGTCTAGTATAATTGAGCTTTCCGCTGGTATCTTCATTAACTTTTTATTAGATTCTCTGTCTCCAGAAACAGCTTTATTGCCTTTGTAAATATAGCTCCATGCTTCTATGGCTTTTTCATCTGTATCCTTGTTTGTTACTTTTAACTTAATAGTTGAAATATTTGTTATTTCTTCAGGATATTCTAAAATTTCATATGTTACTTCTTCGGTTTCTTTTAAATTTGCTACTTTTATCTTTTCACATAACGCCTTTGTTATTCCTTCTATTTTTATTGATGTTGAGGCTGTTGTGTTCAAGCCTTCTGCTTTTATTGTGTAATCTGTTTCATTAAACTCATTTTTGCAGTTGGGATTTATTTGCAAGGGTATAGTTAAATCATATGTTAAGAATTTATTATAGACATTAATATCTGTTACTTTGCTAATTCTTTCCTTTCCATTATTTTCTATAAAAAATTTAACATTGTTCTTTGTTGTATCTCCTTTATATATTTCTACGTCTACTCTTATAACCTGGCCGAATTTTGCCTTTTCATCACTTCCTAAATCCTGAATATTTTTTATTTTTATGTAACTATTTTCTATTTCTGACTGCTCGTTTTCCTTTGCAGGAGTTGGAATAGTTAAAATCCAAATATCTTTTATTTTACTCCAAGAAACTGCTTCCTTTGTTGTTGCATAAGAAACTTCATCCAATAATGTCAAGTTTGAATTGTATAATCTTACTTTTTCAAATTCATCATTATTTAGATTAAATTTTCCATTTTCATTTCTGTAGATTATTTTGTATTCATTTGGCTTTATTACTGTTGTTTCATTTTCTACGTTTGTTGAAGTTATTATTAATCCATTATTATCATTTTTATCTTTTAAAATAAAACCTAGTAAATCTATATTTTGAGTTCCTTCGTTATAGATTTCAACCCATTCACCATCTGGCATTGCTGCTGTGTCATAGCCTTGGGGGTCTGCCAAGAACTCTGTTATTTTTAATATATTTTCTGTTGAGACGTTTAATAAGACATTGCTGTTTTTGTAACCCGGTGTTCCATTTGCTACTAAACTTTTTTTCCATTCATTGCTGAAATCTACTAA
>CAYIAV010000062.1:0-5198 GCA_964361505.1 Candidatus Woesearchaeota archaeon
ATCGATATTTATGTTTAACCGCACATTACAAAACGCCACTAGATTTTACTTATGAAAGCTTAGATTCTGCACAAACTGCATTAACTAGATTAAGGAATAAAGTTTTAGAATTAAGAAATAAAAAAAATTACCATTCTGATGACAATTATGAAAAATTATTTTTGGATTATGTAAATGACGATTTAAACTTGCCGAAAGCATTAGCATTAGTTTGGAAACTAGTAGACAATTCAGATAATTATAATCTTATTAAAAAATTTGATAGTATTCTTGGACTAGATTTGACAAAGATAAAGAAAGAAAAAATTCCAAAAGAAGTGACCAAATTAGCTGAAGAAAGAGAGAAATTTAGAATTGAAAAAAATTGGAAGGAATCTGATAAAGCGAGAGAGAAAATAAAAAATCTAGGCTATATCGTGGAAGATACTGATTCTGGATTTAAAATAAAAAAATTAACCTAAATAGGATGGAAGGTCTTTTAATCCTGCTCTTGCCCTTCTAAGATAATTTGTTTCTACCTCTTTATATCTTTCAAATGTTTCTTTTGAAACTGAAGGCTTGACTCTGTTCAATGCTTTTTTGAAATGCTCCATAGTAACTTCTACTGCGTCAATATTTTCTCTTAAAGCCTCAATACCTGCTTCTCTACATAATGCTTCAATATCTGCTCCTACAAAACCTTCCGTTAATAATGCTAATTCTTTGAGATCGACATCTTGTGTTAATGGCATATCCTTTGTATGAATCTTTAATATTTGTGTTCTGCCTTCTTCTGAAGGAGGAGGAGTTAATAGTATTCTATCAAATCTTCCAGGCCTCATTAATGCTGGATCTATAATATCTGGTCTGTTTGTTGCGGCTATGACAATGACATCATTTAATTCTTCTAGGCCATCCATTTCAGCGAGTAATGCATTGACAACTCTTTCTGTTGCATTATTACCTCCTTCTGAATCATATCCCCTTCTTGCAGCTATTGCGTCTATTTCATCAAAGAAGATTATAGAAGGTGCTGCCTGTCTTGCTCTTTCAAAAACTTTTCTTACACCTTTTTCAGATTCTCCTACCCATTTGTTTAATAACTCTGGACCTTTTATTGAGATAAAGTTGGCTTGTGATTCTTTTGCTACTGCTTTTGCCAATAAAGTTTTACCTGTACCTGGTGGGCCATATATTAATAATCCTCTTGGTGGTTTTATCCCCATTTTCTTGAAAACTTTTGGATTTTTTATAGGCCACTCTATGCTTTCTTTTAATTCTTCTTTTACATCTTTAAGACCGCCTATATCCTCCCAGTTAATATTTGGCGTTTCTATTAGAACTTCTCTCATGACACTAGGTCTTACAATCTTCAATGCTTCCTGGAAATCTTTTGCAGTTATCTTTAAATTTTCCAAAACTTTCTTTGGAATTTCAGATTTTTCTCCTAATTTTAAATCTGGGAGAATCCTTCTTAGAACATTCATTGCAGCTTCTTTTGTTAAAGCTGAGAGGTCTGCTCCAACAAAACCATGTGTTACTTCTGCTAATTTGTCTAAGCTTACATCTTTTGTTAATGGCATTAATCTTGTATGAATTTTTAAAATATTTAATCTTCCTTCCCTGTTTGGAACTCCGATTGAAACTTCCCTGTCAAATCTTCCTGGCCTTCTTAAAGCTGGATCAATTGAATTAGGTCTATTTGTTGCACCTATGACAACTACTTTACCTCTATTCTTTAAACCATCCATTTGAGTTAATAATTGTGAAACAACTCTTCTCTCTACTTCTCCATAAGTTTCATCTCTTTTTGGAGCAATAGCATCTATTTCATCAAAGAAAATAATTGATGGCGCGTTTTTCTCTGCTTCTTCGAATATACTCCTTATCTTACGCTCACTTTCCCCGTAAAATTTATTCATAATTTCAGGACCATTTACTAAAATGAAATTAGCTTCTGATTCATTCGCAACTGCTTTTGCCAATAAAGTTTTACCTGAACCTGGAGGACCATGCAATAAAACTCCTGCAGGGGGTTGTATTCCTAATTTTTCAAATATTTCTGGATGCTTTAATGGAAGTTCAACCATTTCTCTTACTTTTCTTACTTCTTCAGATAGGCCTCCAATATCTTCGTATGTAACTTCCAAAATTTTTTCTTCTGAAACTTCAACAGCCTTTGGGTTTAATGTAATTGTTGTTGCCTCAGTAATTAAAACTGAGCCTGATTTGGGAGTTGTTGAGACTACAATGAATCTTAACCCTGCTAAGCCAAAGGTTCCAACCAAGAATGACTCTTCTGACATGTTGAAAACATCATCGAAGAAAGGAGAATCTGACATCACCCTCCTTCTTTGCCTCACACCGCCGGGAACAACTATGTCTCCTCTTACTACTGCTCTTCCTAGTAAAACTCTCTTAAATAATTCGGGATCGGCCCTTACCATGACACCTTTTTGCGCTGGAGCAATAACTATTGCTGTGGCTTCTTTTACATCTGCTTTTCTTACTTTTACATTTTCTCCAATGCCTGTCTTAGCATTTCTTCTGAGAATTCCATCCATTCTGATTATGAACTGACCAACATCTGTCGGATAAGCTCTGTCAACAATTCCTACTGTTGATCTGCCGCCTTCTATTTCAACTACATCTCCAGGATGAACACCTATTGCATGCATGGTTTCAGAATCAACTCTTACAATACCTTTATAGGCCTCTTCCTGCAAAGCTTCCATAACCTTGAGCTTTGTTTCTTTTTTAGCTTCCATATTTATTATTACCTCGCATAGCTTAATAAAACCTTCTTATTCTTTTTGAAAAAAATATTGATAACTTTTCAGGCTCTTCTAAGTACATCTTTATTATCTCTGTTGTATCTTTTTGCAAATCTTCTTGATATTGAATAATTTCTTTTGGTATTGAAACTATGTATGAATTCCCAACTAACCTTAATTTAACTTTGAATTCTTTATTTTTTAATTTTTGAAACTGCTTTAATTCTTCTAAGTCTGCTGGATGATAGATTCTTTTATTACAGGAATTGCATTGTAATGCCCTCACTGTATAGCCGTCTTTCTGTGATTTTCCTTTCTGCATTTCTTTGTTACAGTGATTACAAAGTATTTTTTGACTGAATAAATCTTCCATTTTAGTATATACCTTTTGTATATACTTCCTGTATATAAATATTTTGGTTTTTGAAACTTAGGTATAAGAACAATTAAAAGTTCTTTATTCTTAGCACTTCTTATGTTCGAATCTTTTTTATCTTTAGAAAAAGGAATTAACTTGGTTTATGGAGAGAGTGCAACTGGAAAAACTACATTATGTCTGCAATGTGCTGGTGAAGAAGCTAAAAATGGAAAAGTAGTCTTCATTGATACTGAATCTGGATTTTCTTTAGAGAGGTTTAAGCAAATATACCCTGGAGATTTTAAAGAGAGATTAAATAATATTTATTTGATTAGAGTTGCTGATTTTGATGAACAATGTAAGTTTTTTGATAATCTAAAAGCCATGAAGCATATCGCTCTTGTTGTTATTGATACAATTGGCATGCACTACAGGATGCTAGTAGCAAAAGATCCCAATAACATCAATAAAAAAATTGACAAACAGTTACAAATTTTAAAAGAGATGAACAGGAATGGTGTTAAGATCTTAATATCAAATCAAGTTTATTCTAATTTAGACACCAAAAAAATTGAGGTTATTGGTGGGAATATGCTAAAGAACTGGAGCAGCGTAATAATCAAAATGGAGAAAAATCCAAGAAAAATCAAAGTTGAAAAGCCAGATATAATCTTTAAAGAATTTAATATCTCTAGTAAAGGGATAGAGTTACTTTGATCTTCTCCTATCAGCTACAAGTTTTTCTAAAATGCCCACTTTTTTTTGAAGCTCATACTTATCATTTTCCATAGATTTTATTTTTTGTAAACTCTGAGAAAATTCAATATCCTTTGATTTTATTTGGCTGATTATTTCTGTTAGTCTGTATAACTGCTCTTTTGCCTGCTCTAAATTTTTTGCCGTTAAAGATAATCTTTCTTCTGATGATGTATACTTTTCATTATTTACTTTAAGCTCCTTTGTGTATTCTTCAAGCTTTTTGTCTATTTCCTGCTTTATTTCTTTTGGCAACTGCTGGTTAATTGAAATTCTTAAAGACCTTAAGTTGTCTATTTCATCATTTAATCTTTTTTTTATGTCTTCTAAGCTATTAATATTCTCTTTGAACTCTTTTTTGAATTCTGAATTTTCTTTTTTAATTAACCCTAAATCTTTTTTGGTTTCAGAGACAAAACTATTTAATTCAGAAATTAGAGTTTTATTTTCTTCTAGTTTTTTCAGAATTTCATCAATTAATTCTTTACTTTGGCTTAGTTCTTTTAGTTTTTGGAACATCTTTTATCAGTCCTTGTTGTTTTAGCCATTCTTCTTTTTTAGGGCACTGCTTGTTTAAACAATAATCATAAGGCCTCTTACCTTTTCTGATCATTAAGACTATTGGGCTTTTACAGGAATCACAAATTTTATCAGAAGGTTTTGGCAATGAATTACTAGGCAAAGAGAATGTGGTTTTACAGTCCGGGTAACCATGACATGCAACGAAGTAAGACCTGAATTTTCTTGAAAATAGTATTCTTAAATCATTTTTTTTACAATTAGGACATTTTCCTATTATAGATTCTTTTTCTAATGTTTCTACATTTGCTTCTGATAACTTCTTCCCAATTTTAACTTCATTTTCTTTGAAGTGCTTTAGAATCTTTTCCAAATGGTGCTTTGCCTTATCCAAAACTTTTTCCTTTGTTTCTTTTCCTTCCCTTATTAGCTCCATGTCTTTTTCTAGCTTTTTCGTCATTTTTTCATCAATTATTTCTGGGCAGTAATCTGTTAGTGTTTCTATTGTTTTTAACCCTAAATCTGTTACTTCTAATGATTGATCTTTAACGTAATTTCTATGGTATAATGATTCTATTATTGCAGATCTTGTAGCTTTTGTTCCTAGGCCTTTTTTCTCCATTTCTTTGATTATTGATGCAGGGGTATATCTCTTTGGAGGTTGTGTTTCTTTTGCCAACAAATTAATTTTTTTTAATTTTATTTTTTCATTTACCTTTAATGTTGGAAGTTCTTCTTCTTTATTAGGATTAAATCGGCCGTAAAATTTATGCCAGCCAGGTTCTATAGTTCTTGTACCTTTTGTGATAAAT
>CAYIAV010000063.1:0-5068 GCA_964361505.1 Candidatus Woesearchaeota archaeon
GCCGTAAAATTTATGCCAGCCAGGTTCTATAGTTCTTGTACCTTTTGTGATAAATGGTTCTTCTTTTATTGAAAACTCCACTGTTTGAGTTTCTCTTTTTGCGGGATCTGATAATGAGGACAATATTCTTCTTACTATTAAATCATAAATTTTCTTTTGCCTCTCGCCTGACTTCTTTGGAATTGTTCCTGTTGGATGAATTGCTGGATGTGCTGGATCTGATTTTTTTCCATTATTCGGAACCATTTTATTATTTTTTAACAATTCCTCGCATAAGTTTTTGTATTCATCTTGCTTTGATAAATCCTGCAATATTTTTTTTATGTTTATTGATTCTGGCAGCTGATTGGAACTTGTTCTCGGGTAAGAAATATAAGCTGCTGTGTATAACTCTTGAGCTATTTCCAAGGTTTCCTTTGGAGTTATTTTTAATGCCCTGTAAGCTTCTAATTGCAATGCAGTTAAATCAAATGGATTTGGCGGTTCTTGGTTAAATTCTGATTTTTCAATTGATTTTACTAGAGCTGATTTTTCATTCTTTATTTTTTCGTGTATTTTTTTTACTTCATGCTCTTTCCAAAATGATCCTTCTTTATGCTTTGAATTTATATCCCCTAGAGCTTCTAATTCCCAATAATGCTCTGGCTTGAATTTTTTAATTTCTATTTCCCTTAAAGCTAGAATTTTTAATGCTGGGCCTTGAACTCTTCCTGTTGATAATATTTTGAACTTGCCTGTTGCATTCTTTATTGATAATGTCAGGGCTCTTGAAAGGTTTATACCAAAAATAAAATCAACCATGTGCCTTGCTTCGCCTGATTCTATTACTGTGAAATCTAAATGCTTTGAAGCTTTTTCATATGCAGAGATTAACTCATCTTTTGTCAATGTCGAGAATTTCATTCTCTTTCCATCTTTTTTGTTGCATATGAATCTTATAACATTATAACCAATTAAACTCCCTTCAAGATCATAATCGCATGCTACTGTAAAAGAAGATGCTTTTTTTGCTAACTTTGTCAACACATCCAAATATTTTTTCGTGAATTCCGCGTCTTTTGAAATCTTGTAAGAAGGCAGCCATTCATATTCAAATGCAGGATAAGTCCAGCCTTTTGAGCCCTTTTCTTTAAGATTAAAAATATGACCTACTGCACAACCAACAAGAATCTCTTTGCCTTTATGCTTTAGTTCATAATAGACAACTCCTTTTTCATTCTTCTTTGAAGGCTTTTTATCTGCCAGAGCTTCAGCTATCTTTTGTGATTGACTTGGTTTTTCGCATATTATTAATTCAGTTTCCATAAGAATACCTTTATATTTCTAAAATTCTTCCATTTCTTCCCACATTTATAACCCTAGTGTTCCCTATCTTGTCTTCAATACCTTCTGCTTCATGCACATGACCACATAAGACTAGATCTGGCTTCATTTCTTTTATTGCTTTTTCTACCCCTTTGCTTCCCGGAAAAACACTTGTAAATCTTTCTATTAGTGAATTAGATGGGTGCACATGGGTTATCATTATCTTTTTCCTTGAATCTTTCACATACTTGAATCCTTTTTTTAAAGTGTCGTAAATTTCTGTTTCATTTAATTGAAAAGCGCCTATGTTTGCAGAACCACATCCAAAAAAACCTATATCTTTGATTTTCACAGAATACCCATGAAGGTTTGTAGCATTATACATTGTTGCAAGAAAATCCGCTGTTGCAACTGTTTCGTGATTTCCTGGGATTAAGAGAACTTTCTTGTTTTTTTTGACAAATGGGCCTATAATACCTTTTGTTGAAGATTCCGCATATGTTAAATCCCCACATAGCACAACAAGATCTACATTTTCTTTTTCAGCCTTTTTTGCGAGAGTTTCAGCTAGCTTAACATCTCCATGAATATCTGATGCTGCCAATATTTTTAGTGTCATTTTAAAAAAGTATATAAAGAAAAACGGTTTAAAAGATTATTGAAATGGGAAATAGGCTAGTTGAATGTGCAATTTGCGGACTTAAGACAGGTAATAAAGTATGCAAGTTATGCGGAAGAAACGTATGTAATGAACATTTTGGGAAATTTGTCTGTACTGCCTGTAAAAGTGGAAAGTTTTAATGATTCTTTTTTGATTGTTTTTTATTGTATACTTCTGCACACTTTTCTGAACAAAACCTGTAAGTGTCACCATTTATTTCTTCTTCAATGATATCATCTGGGTCATCTGAGAGAACTTGTTTACATGTAGAACATTTTACTATTTTTGCCCCTTCTTTATAACCTTCCATGAATCCTGCTTCTACTTCTGATATTTCGTCTTCTTCTTCTGCTAGGTCTCTGCCTTCTTCTGTGTAAATATCTTCATCTAGGTCCCCAGTTTCCATTTCTTTCATTATATCATCTTGTGACTTTTTTACCATACATAATTAAGATTATAAAAGAGTTAATATAATTTTCTTTTTTAGGCATTATTAAGAATTTTTCATTTAGGTAACCATAGATCTAATCTTTTAAGCCTAGTTTTGTCATTTTAAAGGGGATGCTCCAATACCTTGTCTATTCCCTCTACCCCAAAAAATTCTTGCACTCTAGGCTCTGGAGGGATGTATATTCCATTTTCATAACCAAATACTAACATTTCAAATATAACCTCCCTGTAAAATGTGGTATATTTGTAATATTGCTGTATTGCCCCCCTTGGTTTTGCTGAAAGTTCCGGATCCTTCATGCATCTTATCCTATCTAACGCCCTTAATGAATGTGGTCTTCTAAGCTGAGTTGGATATGTTCTAAATAATTCTTGATACCATGGTGGATTCTGAGATACTACCTCACGCACCATATGGCCTAGAAATTTCTGTTCTGGTGCAGGAACAAGTATCACTTCCAAGCGGTTAGCCCTTAATTCGCTGTGGAGTAAATCAGCACGTTCCCTAAATAGATCTCTTATATTCCTTGGTAAAAACCCTATTGAGTATTCACTGCTCCAATCTACCCTTGGATCTGTTATAATACCCCCCTTTTCCCCCATAAATCAATAATAAAACTACATTTTAAAGGAATTATTGTGGTTGGATATATCTATTTTTAGACCTTATTATTTTAAACCCAGTATATTTTTGTAGAACCGTTGGAATTTTTATTGCGCCGTCTTTCTGCTGATAATTTTCCATAATAACAACTAAGGCTCTTGATGTTGCTAATGCCGTATTGTTTAAGGTATGAAGAACTAATTTTTCTCCATTTTTATCAACTAACTTAATATCTAAATCTCTGGCTTGAAAATCTGTGCAGTTACTTAATGAGCCTACTTCACCATAATCTTTTGTTGTTGGTCTGTAAGCTTCAATGTCTTCTGATTTTGCCTTCCAATCTCCTAGATCTCCGGAGCACATTTCCAAAACCCTGTAAGGAATTTTTAATTTCTGCCAAATTTCTTCAGAATTTTTTCTTAACTCCTCATAATATTTCCAGGAATCTTTCGGATGACAAAAGATAAACTGCTCTACTTTGTTGAATTGATGGGTTCTCCATAAACCTTTTTCATTGATATTATGGCTTCCAATTTCTTTTCTGAAACACATTGAATAAGCGAAGAGTTTTAATGGCAGTTTGTTTTCTTGTATTGTTTGATTGGTTAACATCCCTAAAACAGCATGCTCTGCCGTTGGAATCATGTAATAATCTTCGTTTTCTATTTTGTATAAAGCTAGTTTAAAAGCATTTAAGTCTCCTGCTGCAGCTGCAACTTTTTTGCTTACCATCAGCGGGGGTTCAATGTAGGTATATTTCTTTTTTCTCATGAAGTCTATTGTGAATCTTATTAATGCCTGATTTAACAAAGCTAAATCTCCTTTTAGATAATAAAAACCATTTCCTGAAGTCCTTGCTGATGCTTCAAAATCCATTAGATCTAAGCTTTCACCTAGTTCAACATGATTTTTGACTGGAAATTTAAAATTAGGAAGTTTGCCCCATTTTTTTGAAACTTTGTTTTCTGTTTCATCTTTGCCAACAGGAACAGACTTATGCATAATATTTGGAATTTTTGAAATAAGTTCTGCTATTTCCAGATCCATTTTTTCTTTTTTTTCTTCTAAAGACTTTATTTTCTCTGGGACTTCCTTTACTTGTTTAATTATTTTAGAAGCGTCTTTTTTTTGTTTTACTAATTCATTTATTTGTAAAGACAATTCATTTCTTTTATGCCTTAGTGATTCAGCTTCTTTTTTTATTTCAATAGACTCTTCATACAGCTTTATTATTTTATCAACAAGGACTAATCGATCTTCCTTTGATTTTCTTTTTAAATTTTCTTTTACTAAGTCAGTATTTTTCCTTATAAACCTTATATCTAGCATATCTAAAAAGAATTTAAGTTGTATAAAAATATGATGTTTTGCCTTTGAGAAGCGATAACCATTTAAATATATTGCCTTAAATATATATTTTCTGAAGAAACCTTTAAATATTCATCGGTACTTAGTTTAATAGGGGGTTATAAAATTGGCAAAGAAGAAAGAAGATATTTTCGAAGTTTTTTTTAGAAAAAAACCGGCTATGATTCTGGTTGCTTTGAAAAAGGGTGGTAGAAATCGATATGGAAGCATTCTTGCTAAGGAAGTGGATTGCACTTATTCTCATGCAGTGAAGATTTTACAGGAAATGGAAAAGGCAAAACTTGTTGCTTTTGAAAAGCAAGGGAGAATCAAATCCATTAACTTAACTGATAGTGGGGAGAGAGTAGCTGAACATATCTCCAAGATTAGAGATTTGTTAGTATAAGAACTTATTTAAACTGTTTTTTCTTTTTTATTTAATGGCATTTAGCAAAGCTTTTCCAAGGCAGATAAAAGGAAGCAGCTACTCTGTTTGGGAAGAGATAAACTTAACAGATGAAGAAGAAAAAGAGATAGAAGAAAGTGTAAGAAGAGAAAATATCATCTTAATGAGAGAATGTATTGAAGATGCCAAGAAAATTGACGATTCTAAGTTTATTGAGATAGCTTTGACCTTATTTGACAAAAGAGCAAGCCATGTTGTATTTTTGAAGGAAAGCAAGTGTAAAGAGAAGTTTGAT
>CAYIAV010000064.1:0-5067 GCA_964361505.1 Candidatus Woesearchaeota archaeon
TTGAATTGCCAGGAACAGCATTAACCAAGCAAGCAGTTTTCAAGGCAATTTTTTTATACATCTCTTCACTTCTAACATTGAACTTGGTAGTTACTCCTGGAACAATTAAATGCAATTGATTTTTTTTAGGAAAAGGACTGTCATATTCTAAAAGTTCAACATTATCAAAACCAAGTAAATCCTTGTACATTTCCAAAGGTGTCAAAGTCCCGCTCATTCCAACAACCATGTAACTATTGTCGATTATATCTTTAGTAATCAAGCTTGGATCTAAACATTTATACTTCAATGTTATGACTGGCTTTCCATCATCGCCAAATCCTTTAGTTAAGATTCTCGTAAATCCGTAGTCTTGCCCTTTCCAGTGTTCTAAAAAATTTGCAACAGTCAAAGCAAAACTTTTTTTCTTTTCTTCAATAACATCATCAGCAAATTCTTTCAAATCAAGAATAAAAGAATCATATTCATCGATAGTAAAGTCTCCTTTTTTGATAATGCATTCTTGTTCATCAAATGGTATCTCTTTTGATAAATCAACTAATAATTTTCCAATTTGAATCAAATATTCTTTTAATCCATCTGGAGCATTAAACTGTTCTGCCTCTCTTAATGCATAATCTATAGTTTTTGTTGAAATTCTGTCTGTTAATAATTTCCTGCATCTTTCCGGCAGATTATGGCATTCATCAAACACAATTATAGCCTTACTTAGTTCTTTGTTAAATCTTGAAAGAATATTTTTTCTTATATTTGGATTTAAAATATGATAATAATCCATAACAATTACTTTTGCTTTTTGTGCCAAAACAGCAGACATTTCAAAAGGACAAAAATGCTCTTGAGACATTTGAGAAACAACATCTTGCACATGCATCGGCCCTACTTGCAAAACCTCATGAAGAAGATTTTCTTTTTTTGGATTTAATTTATTATCCTTAAAATTCTCATAATAAATGCAGCTCCCTTTTTCAGTTAATTCCTTGCAAAATTCCCCAAATTCATTTGAGCCTAAAATATCAATTCCTGTCTGGGCGCACATTCCCTTCTTCCCTATAAAATCAACAGCAATAATGTCTTTCTTGAACTTCCTTTTAATCAGCCTTAAAGTATCCACAACAATCTTATGCTGCATATGTTTTGGTGTTAAAAAAAATACAGTCAAATCATTCTTAGAGGCATGATTTAATAAAGGGCTTAAAACACTTACAGTTTTGCCTATTCCAGTAGGTGCATGAATAAGCATATGTTTTCCTTTTTTTGCACAATCACTTACATTATTAATAAAATCCTCTTGAGAAACTCTAAGACTATCATAAGGAAAGAAAAATTCCTCTTTGTTTATCATCTGTTTATAACATAACTAAAGAATTTAAAGTTATCATTTCTACAAAAGATTATTCTATGGTACAGTCACTCCAATTGCCAAATTATCGAGTTTATATAATTGAACTCTAAAAAATATAAGGATCGCTTAGTGAAATATCGCGAAATAGACCAACAATCGTAATTCTTGGTTTGTCTGCTGGGGAATCGGGTGAACAAAGAATTACTTGTTGTTTTGCAATGCCATGGCCAGGATTAAAAAGTCCACCCACAGATAAAAGACTTTCATCATTACCAAGTGTAACAGTTAAGCTAGGATCATTCGGATTAAATCTTAAACCCGGATATGGTCCATCTCTAAAATCAAAAATTCTTTGTCTATTTCCTTCAGGCCTAATTATGCCGTAATGCTCTAAAATCTGGTCAAGAGGCATAGTTAAATCAAATGTTTTGAGAAAAGGAGAATTTTGATTCCAAAAAGAGAAATATTCTTTTAGAGTAATCCTAAACATAGCCTCGTGAACTATTGCATCTTCAAACCAAGCAGGAGTTCTGTGATAAGAATGTTTCATAAGAGATGATAGATGGAAAAGAATTAAAAATGTATTGTAAAGCAATTAGATATCTTAATGTTATTACTTCTAGAATATATATTTTCCATTCACTAGTCCATCGGACAACCTCACGCACCAGACTTATAAATGAATGAATACATTTTATTATATGGGCAATCTAAAAACTATTTCTGTTCCTAAAAAACCAAATAAAGAGCTTATTGAACTTCTTGGAGCTCATTGGGGTGACGGATGTTTGCAAAATGAGATTAAAAGAAATAATTACGTATGGAGAATCTTCGGAAATTTAAATAAAGACGAAAACTACCTAGATTACCTATCTAAAAAGATATTTTTACTGTTTTCAATAAAACCTAAAAAGCATTTTACATACAAAAAAAATATGGTGTACTTGGAAATCTATTCCAAAAGTTTATTGTTATACTTAAAGAATAATCTCAATATAACAGTCGGTAAGAAAAGATTTTTAGAGGTTAATAAAGAGTATATTGAAAACTCGGGCTATAGGGTGGATTTTATCCGTGGACTTTTTGATACAGACGGATGCGTTGTTATCGATAAAAGAAAAAAGAAGCCTTATGGAGTAATAAAAATATGCAACAGTGATTATAGCCTAATTACTTATATTGTAAACAATCTTAAATCTCTGGGATTTAATCCTAGGTTGTGGAAAGGGAATAAATGGGATGATTATCAAATTTCAATTTGTGGTCGCGAAGAAATAAGCAGATGGATAAAAGTTATTGGAAGTAACAATCCAAGAAATAAAGATAAATTAAACACACTCATTCAATAAGGTTTATATACAGTTTTAATTTGTGTTTCTTATAGGGGGGCGTAGTTCAACCTGGCAGACCTTTGGGCCAAAAATAGTCGGCTCCAGTACAAGGAGTCACCGACTGATTGGGGTTCAAATCCTCACGTCCCCAAATTTTTCAAAAGTTTTTTAATATTTACTAATTGATTATTATCTAAATAGACTATTATATAATAGTAAAAAAAGAAAGGTTTAAAAAGTCAAGTATGAAGCTCACTAATATGAACATGTTACTTAGTCCAGCAAAATGTAGAGTTCTTAATAAAAATATTAAAGTCATAAAGGGAGAACAATAAATGGTAGATGAAGGTTTGACAAGAAGACAAAGAGCAAAGATATGGTTTACTGATTATTGGAAAGGTGGAAACACTAAAGAAGTGAAAGAAGAGGTAATGGAAGAATTAGCAGAAGATTTAGAAGAAGAGACAGTAGATAGCGAAGAATTAACTAATGCAGTAGATCGTAGGATGAAATATAACAGATGGAGAAACAGAGCGGCAGCACCATTAGTAATAGTTGCATTAGGTGCATTAGGTGAATTAGGTTACGGGGGCTATTTACTTGTTAAAGGAGTTAGACAGACAATACACGACGAAGTTTTTTTACCAAGAGAAAGAATTGCAAGACTAGATAGTTTATCTGAAGAAATGAGGTACATTAACGCCGACAGTGCATTAGCAGAACTACAAAGAGCATTGCGATCATCAGAGGATTCATCTTACGAAGTAAGCACAATACAATTGTCAACAGTTATAGATACATTAGATACTAGATTAAGAAGAACAAAAGGATATTTGGATAAAAGGAATAGAAATATTGCACATAGGGATAGTTTATTAGTAGCAAATGGATTCGGTAGCTATGAAGAAGTATTCGAAGCACTTAAGGCAAAACCTACATCAACGGTAGTTCAAGGTTACAGTCAAAAAACGTTAAACACAAAAGTAAAAGAAGCAGAAACTCAAGGAAGAGCTACTGGATATGCACAAGGATTACATGAAGGAAAAGCAGCAACATTAGAACAAGCATTTTCTCTTATATCAGAATCAGTTCGGGAATATGATTATACAAGAATGGAAAGACAATCTTCCATAAATTATAGTGTTTCTCAGAAACCGATTAGTACAGCACAAAGCCCTAATTTTCTTACTATAAATGTTCTACAAGCAGGAGTAGATAGAGAAAGGAAGGTAAGCGCTTACACAGGAGAGTTAATGGGTTTTGGAGTTAAAATGGAACATACAGAAGGATTCGTTTACGGGACTATTAAAGGAATAAAATTAACAAAAGATCCAGTAACCAGGAGAATAATGAGTGTAACCGTTGAAGATTTAGAGGGAAACGTTACTTCATATAGGGCTAGGGAGGAATAAAATGAAAAATTTAAGATTATATGGTTTATCACTATTAACAGCTACATCTCTAAATGCTGAACAAATAGGTACTGAGTTTGAAGTAGCAAATGAATGGGATAGAACTGTTTTATCAGCAAATTATTCTAGGATAGCAAGCGTTAAGATACCTGGAAGCGATTCAACAGAAGTAGCGGCTAAAGCAGATTCATTATTCAAAGAAGCATTGGCCTACCAACAAGAAAGTGTACCCCCCTTATCATGGAAGTTTAATGTATCTGGAAATAATATAAGTTTAGTAGGATTCCGTCAAAGTGCAGATTCCACAGTAGCTGACACAGCATATGTTCTAGAAGATTCAGTTTCTGTTAATCAAAAAGCCATCTCTAAACAAAGATCTCAATCATCTCCATTAAGTGTAACAGGAGTTAGGTTCGGAGCATCGTACGGAACAGTTTCTCCAGAATTTGGTGTAGTTTTCGGAAACAGATTCGTTTTATCTGGCTCTCCATACAGTTTGCCAAGTGCAAAAGATCCTGAAGAAAAAAGAACATATACTTCTCCAGATCCAGTTTTTGGAACAATGTATGAAACAACAGTAGATACTGCTAAAGTAGCAAAACATATGAGAAATCTATCTCTGGGGATGATACTCCCTGAATATAAAGGTTTAGAAGCTACATTAGGGGGAGGCATTCACTGGGAAGAAAATATTGTGAAAGGTGATGCAGAAACTCAGAAAGTTGACAGAAACTATGTTCCATTGACACATGCAGACGGTAGAAAAGGACCATTTCACTCAAGTAACAGTTCAACAAGACCTATGTTAAACTTAGGTTTAGATTACAAGGTAAGTAAAAATGACGCTATTGGATTCTATTACCAAAGAATTTTAGGAAATAATGGGAGAAACAAAGCAGGATTTGAATACAGGAGATCTCACTAAAAATGAAACACCTCGCCCTAAAGGGCAAGGTATCAAATAAATAAAAATGTCAAA
>CAYIAV010000065.1:0-4878 GCA_964361505.1 Candidatus Woesearchaeota archaeon
TAGGAGGCTTAGTTTACCTAGTGCTAAAGCACAAGGTATCCTTTGTATGTAATGATTAAAAAAAATTAAAACGGTCAGAATGCTCCATGCACAGACAATTGTCCTGCATATGACTCAACAATATTAAAAATAGTTATAGCTAAAGTTAAGACCTGGATATGACCTTAAAATAGTAGCATCTAAAATTTCTTATCAGACCAGAATTCAATCAAAGTATAATCTATTTTTTCTGATTTTAAAGCATCCATTATTTCATTGGTTTTTTCTAAAGAGATAATAAAAGATGAAGGAGACAATTGTCTACCATTTACTTCATTAATTAAACCTTCTGAATTATAATTTTTTTCTTTTCTTCCAAAGAGCTTTCTTATAATTCTATTCCTTTTTGTGATATCTTTTATTGGTTTTAAGGTAAACAAAACATATCCTTTAATGTTTTCAGGAATTTGTTTATATTTCCCATACAGAATAATCCCTTCGCTTATTATACTTCTCTTTAACTTCCATTTATCCAGATTTCCCACTTCAATTGATATTGGGTTTTTTATCCCATTTAGTGAAAAGTTTTCATATATTGAGGAATTGTAAAATTTGGCAAGCTGCTCTTTCAATATTTTTTTGGTTTCTTTTTCCCTGTTTTTCAGATTAAAAAATAAGTCTACATCTGATTCTGTTGCTGTTTCTCCTCTTGCTGTCGAGCCGAATAAGATAATTTCATCAACTTCTATTTTTGGCAATACAAAAGATGCGAATGAGGATGCGTATGCTATTAAATTTTTATAATTTGATTTCATTTTCTATCAAGGGTTTAAGAATTTCTTTTAATTTTTGAAAATTTTTTAGAACTTCTTTTATTTTTTCTTTTGTTGGACTACCATACATTAAGGAATTCCGGTCTTCTTCTATTTCATATATTAGCTTATATATTTCTTCTTTCTTCGGGAATGCAATTGGAAGTTTTCTTTCAATTAATGGTTCCTTCTTCTGTTCAGGCTTGGGCTTTTTGAACCACTCATGTTTTATTATTTTTCCTATTGAGATTTTGTCTATTTTATGCAGATAGATTTCCAGAAATTGCATTGAGCATGCCGAGCAATGGAAACCTATTGTAACTGGTTTTTTTTCTATTCCACTGTTTATAGCATCCTCTATTTCTTCAAGATGTTCTTTTATTTTCTTTTTGTGTTCTTCTATTGATGTCATAGTATATTTTTTACCATTTTTCGGTATATTTTAGTCCTTATAAATTTTTCGGTATATTTTTTACCATTTTTCGGTATATTTTAGTCCTTGGAAGATATTTGAAATGTTTCAGAAAAGATTCAAATTTTATTAGGAAGTCTAAACAATTATTATCAGAAGGAGAAATAAAGGTAGGTTCATTTGATGAGGCTAATTCCTTAAGGATGCATATTTTTTCAAAAGCTAAAAAAATCAGGAAAGTAAAGATATAAACATAGAAAAGTTTATATATCAGTTAATATACATTACTCATATGAAAGAATCCATAAACCAGATTTTAAAGGAGTTAGAGGGTTTAAACACAATAGAACTAGTTCAAAAAAAATTAAAAGTAAAAAAAAACACAGCCATTAAAAAAATACATGAATTAAGAAAGCTCGGCTATGTCGAAACTTCAGGTGGAGGAAAACAGCCGAGAATATATAGGGTATCAAGAATAAAAATACAAAAGATAGGCAATCCAGGATTATATGAGATTATTAACCAAAATTCCCCTATAAAGCTTGTTAAGCCATACGAGCATAGGATAATCAACAAAGCACTGACTATTGAAGAGGCAATTGTTAAAGCCGTTAAAAGTGGAAACTTCAGGCTAATTCTTGCCTCATTAGCCTTGTTTAACAAGTTAAAAAATTGGTCTAGATTATATGAGTTTGCCAAGAAAGAAAATGTCAGAAGAAAAACCGGTGCTTTATACGAAGTTGCTCGAGCTATAATAAGAGTTAGGAGAATGGATGATAAAACAAATAGATTGTTATTAAATGCCAAGAAAGAGAATAAATATATTGTTCAAGGGCTTAAATCAAAGGATTTCCAAGACATAGAGAAAAAATGGAAAGTCTATATACCATTTGATCATAAAGATCTGAAGAGGTACAGGGAATGATTAGCTTAGAGCAGCAGAATGAGTTATTCAAGCTTATTGGCGAGAGTTTGAAAAATAAAATTGAGTGTTATGTTATAGGCGGATCTGCTATGCTGTATTATGGTACAAAAGGAAGTACTAAAGACGTTGACCTTGTGTTCGAACATCATGAAGATAGAAAGAAAATTATTGATACATTAAAAAGCCTGGGCTTTAAAGAGAGAAGTAGTAGAGTTGTAAGCCTAGTTTATGTTAAAAAGAAGAATACACCTATTATGTTGGAGAGGGATGAGACTAGATTCGACTTGTTTGTAAATAAGATTATTAATACTACGCTTAGCGATGCAATGAAAGAAAGAGTGAAGAGTTTGTATGAATATGAGAAATTTATTGTAAAGGTTCTTGCTCCAGAAGATTTAATCATAACTAAATGTGCTACAGAAAGAGCAGGAGACAGAAAAGATGCTTATGAAATTATCCACTCCACTAAAATTGATTGGAGTATAATTATTAAGGAAAGCATTTATCAGGCAGAAGTAACACCCTATTTATTTCCAGTTTTTCTGTTTGACTTTTTATATGAATTAAAAGAAGACTTAAAAGCAGATATTCCTAAAAAAGTCTTGGATGAAATCAAAAAAATTAGCGAAGACATGCTAGAAAGGAAATTAAAGAGGAATTCTTAAATAATAAAATAACAGTGTCACCGATACATATAAAAAGAAACATTGCTTTAAATAAAAACATGGTTCAATTTGATGAATTCGGTCCAGAAAGAATTCTTGAGGTTTATCATCCAAAATCTGGAATGAGGGGAGTAGTAGTACTGGATAATCTAAGTTTGGGTCCTGGAAAAGGAGGGATAAGAATGACCCCCAATGTTTCTATTGAAGAAGTTTCAAGGCTTGCAAGAGCAATGACTTGGAAATGCGCTCTTGCCAATCTTCCATTTGGTGGGGCTAAATCAGGAATAATAGCAGATGACAAAACCATAAGCAAAAAAGAAAAGAAAGAATTAATTGAAGAATTTTCTAAAGCTCTAAAAACAGTTTGTCCGTCTCAATATATCGCAGCTCCTGATATGAATACAGCAGAGCAGGAAATGGAATGGTTTGCAAAAGCTAATGGCAGTAAAAAATCATGTACAGGAAAGCCAAAGAAAATGGGGGGCTTGCCTCACGAATTGGGCTCAACTGGCTTTGGAGTTTATCATGCAGCATTAGTAGCTTTAAAATATAAAAAAATGAATGTAAAAAATACAACTGTAGCAATAGAAGGTTTTGGAAATGTAGGGTGGTTTGCAGCTAAATTTTTATCAGAGCACGGGGCTAAGTTAATAGCAGTTTCAGATTCATCAGGTGTAATTTATAATAAAAAAGGATTAAACTTTAAACAGTTAGCAAAAATAAAAGATGAAAAGGGAAGAGTTACAGATTATCAAGATGGGACAAAACTCCCCAGCAGGGATATAATCGAATTAGATGCAGACATGCTAATAACAGCAGCTATTCCAGACTTAATTTCTCCAGGTGATGTTGATAGTATTAAAGCTAAGGTTATAGTTGAAGGAAGCAACATTCCAATAGCCCATGAAACAGAGGAGCTATTGGCTAAAAAAGGAGTCCTGGTAATCCCAGATTTTGTAGCAAATGCCGGCGGAGTAATAAGCAGTTATGCAGAGCATAAAGGATTTTCAGAAAAAAAAATGTTTAAATTAGTAGAAGAAAAAATAACAAAAAATACTTTTCTTGTATTAAAGAATTTAAATAAACATGAAAATTGTGTAAGATGCTCTGCTTTAGCCATAGCAAGAGAAAGAGTGAGAAAAGTTTGTAAGGTATGCAGGCTATAGCTTTTTATTGTTTTTTGTTCTAAAAGTAAATTAGAATGGAAGGTCATCCTCTTTTTCTTGTCTTCGTATTTCTCTCTCTAATCGGTCTCTTGCCTTTGAAAGAGAATTATATTCCAAAAATAATAGCATTACAGAATCAAACTGTTTATTAACTGTTGACACTTTTTCTTTATAGTCTCCTGTTATCCATTCTCTAATACTATAAATTGGTCCACCATCAATAATTGAATCTGGATTATGCCTATTTAGAATAGAAAGTCTAGTGCACAATTCAGCCCAATCAGTAAAATTTTCTTTAAATCTCCTATAAATTTCACAAACACTTTCAGAGTAGGTTCTTCCACTATTCTGGAAATCTTTAATTGCTCCTCCAAGATCTGCATAAAAATCGTCCATTAGATCAGTTAGTTCTCTAAAATAATGTATATCATCTGAAGATACAGGAATTCTAAATTCAATAAACTCATATGGCATAAATTTTTAAAAGAGCAGAAAAATATATAAAATTAATTAATTATCCATTTAGTTTCTTCCATTAAAATTTTCATTAACTTGTTCCCAGTCTATTACATTAAAGAAAGCTTCAACATATTCATTCCTTCTTGACTGGTATTTTAAATAATAACTATGTTCCCATAAATCTATTCCTAATAAGAGTATTTTCCCTTCACTTAAAGGGCTATCTTGATTTGCAGTGCTCATAATCTCCAGATTTCCTTTGTTTAAAACAAGCCATGCCCAGCCGCTTCCAAATCTTCCTAAAGCAGCTTCAGTAAACTTTTTCTTAAATTCTTCATAGCTTCCAAATGTTTTTTCAATCGCTTTAGCAATTTCACCTGAAAATTTTATATTTTTCTTCAGCAGTTTCCAAAAGAAACTATGATTGCTATGCCCACCACCATGATTCCTTACAGCAGTT
>CAYIAV010000066.1:0-4786 GCA_964361505.1 Candidatus Woesearchaeota archaeon
CTGTATCGTTAGTGTTCTGAGTTCTTGCGATTTCGACTTTTGCATTACATAATCAAATACTTTTAATTCCCAAGATAAAGGAATATTTCCATTATCAGTAATTGTTTCAAAGCCAGAACTTTCCACTTTAATGGTAACATTGCCTGTTCTTACGTAATACATAAAATATTCTCCATTTGAGTTTGTAACACTAGATGGTCCTGCTGGCTGTATTTGCGAAATTCTTGCTCCATGAACGGGTGTACCCTCTTGTGATATAATCCTGCCTCTTGCAGTTGTATAGTCTTCATTAAATTGAGAAGAAACTGTGTTAGTATTTACAAATGATTGTTGCTCATGTATATCGCAGTATATTGCTTCAGGACTTGCAGTTGAACCTACAATAGAAGCAATTATATTCATTATTTCAGGTAAATGCTGTATGTATTGTGACCTAAATTTATTTATGTTTGTAGCTAAGGTAAGCTGGTTTTCTCCTTGAAATCCTCCTTTATCATTTATAAACTCGGCAATTTCAACAGCTTTTCCAAGTTCGTCTCTTCTTTTGAAATAGTCAATCATTAATGTTAAAGTCAATGTATCAACATATCTTAGATACAATTTTGTCTCGCTATCCAACAACGGTTTGGAAGTATAAATTGTGTATGGCCTATTTTCAGATATTTTCTGCATTTCTAATTCTAGCAGGATATCTGTTAATGACTTTCCCCTACCATCTATTCTGACAGGCCAGATCATAGGCCAGTATCTTCCTAAAGGATCCTTGCTTATTGTTCCTACCACATTTCCATAAGAAACAGCTTCTACATTTATACCACTTATTGGAGCTCTTGAATTAGAATCAACAGCTTTTACGTCTATTTCTGTTCCATTTATTGATATGCTTCCAATGCCCCCTGAATTTGTTGTAGCTGTTAAGATATTTTCTTCTTTTAATCCTTCAAAAGTCACTCTAGATGGAGTTGGGTCTGACAATCCAGAATTATCTACAGACCTAATTTCAACTGTGTGAGTTCCTTTACCGTATGGCTTAGTAAATATAACAAGTCTAGTCTCATTCCATGAAGACCAGTTTCCTCCATCTACCCTATATTCATATCTTACAACTCTATCTCCAGAATCATTGTCTCTTCCATTAAACTCCATTACAAATTCTTTTCCATCCTGTGTGTAATATTGATTGTTTACAAAAGTTTCAGGAGGATTATTTACTTGCCGTGATGTGTTGTTCACTGGCTGTGTATTTGTCGAAGATTGTGTAGGTGCTGGATCATAATAATAAGCGTTATCATCAGAAGATTCTTGGCAGCCAAGAGCCAATATTGATGTTAAAGAAATAGCCTTGACAAGAGACTTACAAAATCTTCTTCCTACTAACTGCATACATTCAGTAAGTTTAATGAATTTATAAAATTTATGTTTTTATGATTACATCTACAAAATGCTTCTTTTTATATATCTAATAAAATTGTAGCTTTGTAGCCGTCTTTTGTTTTGCTTAACCTATACTTATGAAGTGTTATTGCTTTTACGTCTAGGAGAAGTTTATGTTTTTTTGAATTTATCTTTTCTCCTTCTACTATGGCTTTTAAATTGCTTCTTTTAATTTTTACTTTAAAACTTTTGAAAACCAAGTATTCTGCGTCTTTCAAGTAAATCAATTCTTCGATGAACTCAAAAAGAAGCTTTTCTATGTCTTTATTTTCTAAATTAATTTCTTTTTTTATTTTAGGATTTATTGAAGATCTTTTAACCATTACATCAAATGTTGCTATTGCTGCATTTGTAAATAATTTATTTAATGATTTACCATATACCTCAAACATTATATCTGCTGTATGTTCTAAAATTTTGTATTTCATAATGATAAGAAATAAAAGATGTTTATAAATTATATTCTTTTCAAGATAAATAAAATCAACCTTTGATATTACCTATTGGCTTAAATGAACAAACTGGTTTAGAAATTCCTGCTTTATCTAAAGAGTTTACTACTTCATTAATGTCTTTGTAAGCCAGACCTGCTTCTTCAGCTAATCCAGACATTGAAGCTGCTTTAACATAAATCCCCCTTTCCTGCATCTCTTTTTGCAATTTATCCCCCCTAACCTGCTTTTTTGCCTGGGTTCTTGACATTGTTCTTCCTGAACCATGAGCTGTTGTTCCGAAAGTTTCATCCATTGCTTTTTCAGTTCCTGTTAATAAATAAGATCCTGTTTCCATGCTCCCTCCAATAATAACTGGCTGACCTGTTTTTTGATAAATTGTTGGAAGCTCTTTGTGACCTGGAGGGAAAGCTCTTGTTGATCCTTTTCTGTGGACAACTAGTTCTTTCATTTTTCCATCTACTTTATGTTTTTCTACTTTTGCTATATTATGCGCAACATCATAAATCAAATTCATTTCCATGTCTTCTGCTTTTTTATTAAAGATTTTTTCAAAGCCCTCTCTGATTCTGTGTAGAATAACTTGACGGTTAGCGAAAGCCATATTTGCTGCACAAGCCATTGCTTTATAGTATTTTTGACCTTCTTCTGATAAGAATGGAGCACAGGATAGTTCTCTGTCATTAACTGTTATGTTATATTTCTTCATTGTTTCATCAAAAACTTTCAGATAATCTGAAGCTATTTGGTGACCGAAACCGCGGGATCCGCAATGAACCATAACTACAATCTGGTCTGGTGTATTAATACCAAATACTTTTGCAGTTTTTTCATCGATAATATTAGAAGCTTTTACTAATTGAACTTCTAAATAATGATTTCCAGAGCCTAAAGTTCCAAGCTGGTTTATTCCTCTGCTAATCGCTTTTTCAGAAACTTGAGAATGATCTGCCCAGTCTATTTTGCCATGGCCTTCACATTTTTTTAAGTCATCTTGCCAACCATACCCATTATCGACACACCACTTAACTCCTGAATCCATTATTTCTATGAATTGCTGCTTGTTGACTTTAACAAAACCTTTTGAGCCTACACCTGCAGGAACTGTTTTGAATAGAGTGTCAACTAGCTTAGTTATTTGAGGTTTGACTTCTTTGAAGGTTAAATTTGTTGTTACCAGACGCATACCACAATTTCTTGACTTAGTAAAGCATTATACTTTGACCAAAATGTCAAAACCTATGCCACCTGGTGAAATCACACCTTCTTTTGTGTCAAATGCTGCGACTCCCCCAATTGGAAATCCATAACCCTACCACTGTGAAAAGAAAATCTTGTCACATCAATGGCCGTCAGGCATGCACATAGCATACCTTTGGATTCCCGGAAGGCATGCAACATTTGTCACCTGCTCAAACACTCCGTCATCCATTTCTTCCAGCAATTTTTTAGTTGCATAAATTCTTGCTGGAACATTCATTCCTTTTTTGAAGCTTGTTGGAATTTCCCAAACTGCTTCTTCTATTTGTTTAATGTCTTTTGGAACTTCTGTCATTGTTAATTCTATATAACTCTGACTTTAAAAAGATTTATATTGTTTTTTATTTTAGAAATTTTATGAGATTTGTACCTAATAGTGTTTTAATAAGATTGTGTAGTTTATCTGAAGATGAAGAAAAAATTATGAAATTATTAAGACAGGGAAGTAATCTTCTAGGCCAGATTAAAGCTAGAGATGGGATAGATGAATTGGACTGGAGGGCTTATGAAGATTCAGAGGCAAGAGCCAGAACAGTCTTAGACAGCTATTCTGGAAGATTTAGCCCTTATTTTAGAGATTTGTTTTCTGTAAATCAGAGAAAAGCAAATGAGTCTTAAAAAGCTTTATATACATGTTCTTTGAAATGGGTGAGCCATGCCATATGATATACATTTACCTTATGATTTAGAATTACGATTAAGAAGAGTATTTGGCGGTCTTTCTAAAGAAGAAAAAGAGATTTATGACTCCATTAGGAGATTAAGTTCTATTTCGAATAATGGTGCTAGTCTCCAAGAACTTTGTGTTGGCAGACAAGAAATACAAACAGCTTATAGCAATTATTTCTCTTGTAATCAGAGTAGATATAAACCTTTTTTTCACGGCAGGCTTAAGGACCTTAGGATAATATTAAACAACAGAATTAAAGCTCTTGAAGAAACAGAAAGTTTACAATAGAATACTTAAATTAAAAAATAAAAATTTATGGTGTTAATACTTCTCCAAAAATATAAACCTCTTGTGTATCTTTATGGTTTGGAATTCCTAATATAATCTCTTTAATTCTTGATCTTGCTTCTTCTCCTCTATATGTTATAGACCTAATAAGCCGTTGATATTCCTTCTTTCTAAATTCTGTAATTCTAGAAAAAACAACCTCTCCTGTTCCCGATCTTACTACTTCTGAAATAAATCCTTTGTAGTTAAATCCTAGGATTAATAAACGCTTAGATCCTATTGAATCTTCTGGCATTTCTTCAAAATATAACATATAATCTAAATATGGCTTCTTGTTTTCTCTCATTTTATACTCAAATTACACAAAATTTATAAATCATTTAGGTTTTATATTATTATAATAATTTCTTAGGGAGTTAAAATGAAACATGAATTACCAGAATTAGGATATAAATATGATGCTTTGGAGCCATTTATAGATGCAAAGACTATGGAAATACATCATACAAAACATCATCAAGCTTATGTTGATAAATTAAATTCTGCTTTGGAAAAATATTCAAATTTACAAAATAATGATGTAAATGACTTATTAAAAAATATTAACAAAATACCTGAAGAGATTAGAACTGCTGTAAGGAATCATGGTGGTGGGCATAGCAATCATAGTTTCTTTTGGAAA
>CAYIAV010000067.1:0-4755 GCA_964361505.1 Candidatus Woesearchaeota archaeon
TAAATTTTCTTACATAAGCCATTTTTTACTATGTACATCCTTTCCCAAACAAGAAAGAAAAGTTTTAGCAAATTTTGGAGAAGAAGGATATCTTTCCATAAGAGAAAGGTATTTCTTTTTCACAATTTCAACAGAATCTAATTTTCCAGTTTTGAGTAATTGAAAAACAGAAGGATTATGTACAGCAGCTCTTCCAATCATCACTTCTTTGATTCCAAGTTTTTTAAAATAAAGAATATCTTCAATTTTAGAGATATCCCCATTAGGAATTATATGCTTTCCAGTATCCAAACATTCTTGAAAAACAGACCAATCAGCTGGCTCAGAAGATTTTTGTCGTGCATGTCGAGCATGAATGATAAATGCATCCGCATTAACTTCTTGAAGCAGGTGAAGGTAAACTTTATGCTCTTTTTCAACATTATTCATTCCTAAGCGAATTTTGACAGACACAGGATATCCTAATTTTTTAAGTATATTCACAAGTTCTTCAACTCTTTTTGTTCGTTTAACAAGCGCAGCTCCTCCACCTTGCACAATGACATCAGGACTAGGACATCCTAAATTCAAATTAAAACAAGCAGGATCAATAGCATAAGAAGAAAAGTTTTGAACAAATTTCTTTAAAATTTCCGGTTTAATAGCAAGAAGCTGTACACCAGTAGGAGTAGTATTTTTCAAATCAAGAAGAGCAAGAGTAGATTTATTCTTTTTCACAAGCCCATCAACTCTAATCATTTCTGTAAAAGTAAGATCTGCACCATAATCATAACAAAGCGTACGAAACGCACAATCACTAATTCCTTCCAGAGGCGCTAGCCATAATTTCATAGGGATAAAAGAGAAAGTTAATATTTAAAACTATACAAAGAAGCTTTATAAACCCATTTCCGGTTAAAATACTATGGATAAGGGCTTCCTCCCGACCACATGGAACGAAGGAACATCATGCTATAGCGAGTTTGAAGGCTTCGATGTAGTTTTTATTACAGGAGATCCTTATTATGATCATCCATTAAATGGTGTTTCTATTATAGCAAGATTGCTTAATGCAAAAGGATACAGAGTAGGGATTATACCTCAACCATTAAGAGATGAAGACTACAAAGTTTGCAAAAAACCAAAATATTTTTTCTGCATTTCCTCAGGATTACTAGATTCTATGCTTGCAAATTACACCCCAATGCTGAAAAAGAGAGAAAATGTTTTAGTTCCAGAAAGAGCATTGATGGTCTATACTCAAAAAGTCAAAGAAGCATTCAAAGGCTGCATGACAGTTTTAGGTGGTGTTGAAGCAACATTAAGAAGATTTACTCATTTTGATTATAAAACAAATGAATTGAGAAGAGGAATTCTAAATGATACAAAAGCAGATATCTTAATTTTTGGCAATGGAGATCGTTCTATTCTTACTTTATTAGAGAGAATGAAAAAAGCAGAAAAACAAACAAAAGGAACAGATTTTGAAAAGGTAAGAGATTCTCTAGACCTAAAAACAATTGATGGAATTGCATTCAGAATAAAAAAACAGGAAATTAATGAAAAAATAAGAAAACTTCCTTCTTATGAAGATTGCATAAAAGAAAAAGAGAATTTTACTTTACTAACAAGAATGCATTACCTTCTGCCAGATGCACCTTTTATAGAATCCTGTGGTCTTGGTTTAATTCAGCATAATAGATCTTCTCACACATTACAAGAAAGAGAATTAGATCTAATCTACGAGCTTCCATTCACAAGAAAAATTCATCCAAAAACAAAAAATATAGAGTTTCAAAAAGAAATGCTTGGAAAATTAGATAATTCTGTAGTCATAGGTCGTGGCTGTTGGGGCTCTTGCAATTTTTGTGTTATTCCTTTAGTCCAGGGAAAAGAAGTTGCAAAGAGGAGTAAAAAAAGTATTCTTAAAGAAATAGAATCATTATACAAAAAAGGAGAGAAAA
Organism: Candidatus Woesearchaeota archaeon; assembly: GCA_964361505.1. Lineage (GTDB taxonomy): Archaea > Nanobdellota > Nanobdellia > SCGC-AAA011-G17 > GW2011-AR20 > JACQNJ01. Next base: position 1,944 of record CAYIAV010000067.1, read on the forward strand.
AGATTAACGATCTTACACTACCCACATTGAATATGTACGGTTCATATTGTGAATTATATGACACAGAAGAAAAAATACAATCTTCAATTGTAAATGAAGAAATAACAGTCTATAATAAGCCAAAATACTGCAACCAGCAATGTAATGGTTGTAAATATAGAAAAATAAACGAAGATCTTGTTTCTATTCTTGAAGGAGTGGAAAAGCTTCAAAAGAAATACAAAGATACCCGTTTAGAATTACGAAGTGCTATTCGTCATGACATCATTCTTAATCAAAAAGAAATGTTTAGGAAAATAATGAAATTTATCACAAGATTAAAAATTGCTCCAGAGCATATTTCTCCTCAAGTCTTAAGGCAAATGAATAAGTCTGATCCAAAAACATTCAAGGAATTTCTACAATTCTACAAGCAAGTAAGCCAAGAACAAAAATCCAATAAACATTTAGTTCCATATTTTATTGCAGCACATCCAGGAACAACAAAAGAAGACATGGAAAAATTGAAAGAGTTCTGTGAAAAAGAAGATTTATACGTCAATTTAACACAGGTCTTCACACCAACACCAGGAACAGCTTCTACATCTATGTATTACACAGAAGAAAATCCATTAACAAAAGAAAAGGTATATGTTCCAAGAGCTTTTAGGGAAAAGAAAGATCAAAAAAATATTTTATTAGACACAGAGGTGTATGATGATAACGCTTGAACCAAAATGTTATATTGAATCAAAAAAGAAAACTAATAATGATTATTTATTCACGGGTAAAAAAGGCAAAATATCTTCTAGAAACATTCAAAAAATAGTTGAAAAAGCAGCTAAGAAAGCAGGTCTTGAAAAGGAAGTTCATCCTCATACTCTAAGACATTCATTTGCAACTCATCTATTGGAAAATGGAACAGACATAAGGATTATCCAGGAATTATTAGGTCATTCAGACCTCTCAACAACCCAAATTTATGCTCATGTCTCAAAAGAGCAATTAAAGAAAGTAAAAAATCCTTTAGATAGCCTATAATAACCTTCTTTTTTTAATTAAAGATTTACCACTTTGGGTAATATCCACTATATTTCTTATGTTCTCCCTTCTTATTCCTGCTAATATCTCTTTAACATCTTCTTGGGCGATTATTCCCGCAATCTCTATACCAATTTTTCTTCTCCTTGCCTCTTTATATATAGCATCCAAAAAACCATCAAGTGTTGAATATGAAACACTGTGTCTGCCACTAAGCTCTCTATCTCTAGAATAGTCTATTGCATAACTACCAGAGAACAATTTCCCAACATATAACAGTTTCATAACCAGTATTTATAAGAATAAAGATATAAACCTAGTGGATTAAGTTGTTTAATCTCACAACACAATCACAAAAACCAGATAATGAAACTTCAAGTCTGGGTATGCACTTATCTCTCATTGCGCCGCAAACATAAACCTTTCCGAATCTATAACCCTTCAATTCATCTTCATGAGGAAAACAGTTAACTCTATCAGAATTAAGGTAAGCTTTGTCTCCTTCGACAATCTCTATCTTTGGGAATTCCAAGCCGTTTATCATTTTAACTTCCTCTTCCAACAGACTGGAATCTAAACTAGTTCTGTTATAACCAAGATGTACCACTACAACTATATCTCTCTCTTGATACTTTTGAATTATTCTTCTCCAGTTTCTCATAATATTGCCTTTCAGATAGGGTTAGAGAGTAGGTAATTCTTTCTATCTCGAGTATTGCTAAACCTTCCTTCATGCTTTCTACCTATCAATTTATCGATTAAACCCAATGTTAAAACTCATAAGATCCAATAAAAAAATCATTATTTAAATCTTTTGATTTATAACTATCAATAAGTAATAACAAACATATAACCTAATAAACAAGAAAAATTTACATATTCCGTCGGAAACCCGATTCTTGTCAGATTTCCAATATATTTAAATACTTGCTAATCATTCTAATCGTCGATATAATCTTTTAAAAGGGGGTGAAAAGAGATGGGAGCAATAGTTGCAAAAAACATTGTAACAAGAAAGCCGGGTTACCTTTATTACGTTGACGGTAAGGGAAACGTTTGCGAAGCAAAAATGGCTCGAGGTGGAAAAAGAAAATCTTCCGCTAAAAAATCAACAGCAAAGAAAAGAAGACGGTAAGTCTTCTTATTTTTCTTATATTCTCAAAAATTCATCGAATATCCAACTATGCTTGTATAAGTATTAAGATAACCATCAGCACTCTTATTTGATTTAACAGCTGCAATTTTATCATTAACTCTTTTAAAAAATAAGCCTAATTTTCTCTCTGCATTTTCAATAATTTCATCATCTATCTTAGAAAAAGTATCTAATGAAGAGTTATCCCATAAGTCAACACTTACCTTGCTCATACCCTTAATACTCTTAATAATATCTGCAACAATAGGCTCTACTCTTCCAGGCATTCCAACATTAACAATCTTTTTTTTAACCCCATTGGTTTCAAAAAGAATTTCATATTCAAAAGAATTTGCTCTTCTGTCATATTTAGTTAGCTTTGCACTAAGAATATTAGCCTTGCCTATTTCCATATTTGTTCCATGTATAAAATTAATATTTAAACTTTGCGCACCTGTAGTATATAATAACAATCCTTTTAAAGATGTTTTGTCGAAAAATTCGATATGGGCCCGTAGCTCAGCTTGGTTAGAGTGACTGGCTCTTAACCAGTAGGTCGGGGGTTCAAATCCCTCCGGGCCCGCTCAGTCTCTAAACATTTTATCAAACTTCTCTTTACACTTGCTTTCCTTCAAAAATACAACATGGCTTGCTCTT
>CAYIAV010000068.1:0-4400 GCA_964361505.1 Candidatus Woesearchaeota archaeon
ATTTCTGTAAAAGAACTTAAGGAGAGGATGAAAGATTATGAATTAAGACAGGTTCCTTGGTGCAAGGAAGGGTTTTTTATTAAAGGTATGAGAACTGACTTGGGAAACTTGAAAGAGCATCAGCTAGGATTTTTTTATGTTCAGGAAACTGCTTCTATGATTCCTCCTGTTGTTTTGAATCCAAGAAAAGGAGATGTTGTTTTTGATGCGTGTGCTTCTCCTGGGAGCAAGACAACACAAATGGCTTCTATGATGCACAACAAAGGAATTATTATAGCAAATGATGTTAAAGATGACAGGATTAGGGCTTTATCTACCAATTTACAAAGATGCGGTGTTTCAAACACTGTTTTGACTAAGTCATGGGCTGAATCTGTTACTACGAATTTTGATAAGATTTTATTGGATGCTCCTTGTTCTGGCACTGGAACTATAAGAAAATCTTTGAAAACTATTAGGATTTGGAATCCTAATATGTACAGAAAATTAGCTGGAGTACAGAAAGGGCTTATTACTCATTGCTTTGATATCTTAAATGAAAATGGAACTATGATCTATTCTACTTGCTCTATTTCTCCTGAGGAAAATGAGGAAGTTGTGGATGTTTTATTACAAAAATATGATAATGCTAAATTAGAGAAAATTAATTTAGATATTAAAAAATCTTCAGTTGTTTTAGAGAGTAATGGGAAGATTTTATCTAATGAGATAAAGAAATGTTTAAGAATATGGCCTCAGGATAATGATACTTCTGGGTTTTTTGTTGCTAAAATTAAGAAGGTTTAACCTTTTTCCAGTTTTCACAATGTTTACACTTTTTAAATCCTAGTTTTAATAGTCTATAGTCTAATTTATTATCCCGTATTTTATATCTTAGATTTAGTTTTTCTCCACAATATTCGCAAAATTTCTTGGGTTTCCTTTCTCCCTCTTTTACAGCCTTTAATTTGTTCTTTTGTTTTATAGTTTTTTTCGGCATTTTTATCCTCTTTCTTAGACAATTATTGTATTTCCAGACTGCTTTTCTATTCTTATTACTTTATTAACAAAACTTTCTATTTTTGGATCGTGACTTACTAGGATTATTTGTTTCGCTTCTATTTCATCTAAAACGTTTTTCATTCTGTCTAATTGTTCTGAACTAAAACCATCAGTTGGCTCATCAAGGATGATAAGATCTTTTGTTTTTATTTCTGTTATAATCTTGTTTATTGCCTGATTTAAAGCTAGTCTATAAGATAATGCAGCTGCTGTTCTTTCTCCCCCGCTTAGATGAGCATATTCTATTGTGTATCCCTGCTGCTCTATTATCGGTGTAAATGATTCATCTAATTTTACTTTAATAATTTCATCATCAACTAGAACTGAAAACCATTTTTGGAATAGTGTATCAAAGTCTGTGTGCACTTTAAGCATTATCTTTTTTTCCATTACCTCCATTAATTCTGTGAAATGCTCGCTTATGAAGAATATAAATTTACTTAGTTTGTTTAGTTCTTCTCTTTCTTTTATTTTCTTTTTTATCTCCAGATTCAATCTTTCTGTTTCTATTTTTATTCTTTCGATATCTTTTTCATAACCTGCTTTTTCTATTTCTAATCTTCTTTCTTGAATTAGAAAAGAGTCTAATTCGCTTTTTATAGTATCATATACTGTGCTGTCAAATTGGCTAATCTGCTTTTCCAATTCTTTATTCTTTTCAAAAAATAGCTCTAGTTCTTTTTCTATCTCTTTTACATCTAACTCTAGTCTTGTTTTTAATTCTTTTTTTTCATCTGTTCTTTTGTTTTTTAATAAATTTAACTCATTATTTCTTTCAATTTCTATTTTTTTCTCATAATCTTGTTTTATTTTTTCCAACTCAGAATTAATTTTTTCCTGTTTTGCTAAAACTTCTTTAATCACACGGTCTAAACCTTTTTTGTTTTTTTCCTCAGTTTCCTCAATACTATGCTTATGTGTTTCTGCTACTTTTTGTTTACAAATTGGGCACATATCTAAAATTTTTACTGAGCTGATTAGATTTTCAGAGCTTCTTTTTTTTATGGCAGCTTCACTTTTTATCAAGTTAAGATCTAGAAGCTCTTTTTCCAATAATTTTATTTTTATGTTTAACTCTTCTATTTCTTTTTTTGTTATAGATATATCAACAACTTCTGTTTTTTTATTTTCAGAAATGAATTTTTCAAGAAACTCAACTTCACTTTTATTTTTGTTTATTCTTTCTTGTTTGTAAACTATTTGATTTTTTATTATAGACACATCTCTTTTTATATTGTTTATTTTTTCTCTTTCACTTTCTCTTTCTTTTATCTCTATTCTTTTTATTTTTATTTTTTCTTTTATGGATTCTACTAAAGGTATTACATTTTCTATTTTTCCTTTATAAATCAAATGCTCTTTGCCTTTTGCTTCTTTCTCCTTGATTTTTTCATCTAAATCGCTTGTTTTACCTTCTAATTCTTTCCTTTGCTCTTTTAAACTTGAAACAAGGATTTTTGCATTTTCATTTATTCTTTTGTATTTATCAATTCCAAAAACCTTTCTTAATGTATCTAATCTTATATCATTGTCCCCTGTTAAAATTTCTTTCATCTCTTCTTGGGGGGTATATACTGTATAACGGAATATTAAATTTTTATTTTTTGTGAGAAGGCTTTTTGGATATCCGAGCAGACTTAATATTTTTTCTTTTAATTCAATTGCGCTAAGATTTTCTCTATTTCCGTTAATATTGATGAAACCTGTATCTTGGCTTATACTTTCATTGCTTCTTTTTAATGTTCTTTTTATTTCTATATTCTCTTCATTTAATTCAAATTCTAATTCTACGCTTCCTTTGTCTTCACCATTTCTCAATAACCCTGAACCTGTTAACTCTCCTTTTCTTAATCCAAACAAAGCGAAGTCTACTGCTAAAAGAATACTTGATTTTCCGCTGCCTATATTACCGCTTAATAAGACACTTCCTTCCGGCATCTCTATAGTATTTTCTGTATAACTCCTTATATTACTCAGTTTTATTTTTTTTATTATCATATCTCCAGTGCTTTTCTTCCAGATTCTATCACTCTTTTTTCAAAATCTATATTTTTTTCGCCTTCTCCCTTTTCAATGTCTAGAGAATACATCAAAAGATTAATTAATTCAGAATTTCCAAATTCTTTGAAATCCTTTATGCTTTCTTCAATAATCTTTTTTTCAACCTGCTCAATGTCTCCGCTTTCGATTTTGATTTCACTTAATTCTTTACTTGTTAATTTATTGGTGTTTCTTAATATACAATAAGCATTCTTTAGATTTTCATAAATCCTTTTAAAGTTAATATCTGATGGCTTTCCTGTTTTTAGTATTCCTTCTACCCTTATTAGGACTATTTTATCTTCATAATCTCTTATTTTTTCTAGAATCTCCTGTTCAACCTGTTCTGGAGTTTTTTCATCTGCATTAATGTGATAATTTAGTACATCTTTTAACTTGGCATCTTCTCTTTTGACATTGAGGTTATCATCTACTATGCAAAACCTCCCATGTTTTAATTCTTCAAGTTCTTTGAAGTTATTTGGGAATAATGGACCTGGATATACTACTTTTCCCTTTCCAAATTCTTTTTCTAGAAGATAATGGACATGGCCCCCTGCATAATAGTTGAAATTTTTAGGAAAATTTTTTATGCTTTCTCCTTCTACATTTTCCATGTCTTTAGGCTTGTATTCTTCTAGCATTGTATGAAACATGAAGATTTTGAAACCATTTTCTTTTTCTAAATGCTCTTTTGGCAGTGTTCTAAATTTCTCTTTTTCTAATCCAGACCTTAATCCTAGAATTCCTGTTATTTTGGTGTTTGTTTTGTCTGTTGTAAAAACTAATCTATCTTCTTTGAATTTGAACACGTTTTTTACTAGTCCTGCTTTTTCTAAGACATCTAGCATGGTTTTTCCAGAAGGTGAAAAATCGTGGCTTCCAGGGATTATATAGCAGTCAATATCACTTTCTTTTAAATTAGCTAGAATTTCACTTGTTTCTTTAAGGATGTTTATATCTGGCAGGGATGTGTTGAATAAATCCCCTGCTATTAACACAAATCCTACGTTTTCCTCTATGCACTTGCTTATTGCATACCTGAAACTTTCTATACCTAGCTCTTTTAGTTTTTCTTCTTTCCAGCCTCCTATATGGCAATCTGCTAAATGGGCGAACTTCATATCACTGAATATTGAAAAAAACTTATAAAGCTAGTTAGAACAATGCACTCTTAGCTTGGAGTGTATAAGATGTCTTTTTTGCATGATTTTTTAGATAATCTTTCTCTTTATTATAACTTAGTTAATCAAATTATTTAAACAATTGATGGCTAGAGCAGCATTGGTTCTATTAAAACAGCTTAGTTAGAGACAGCC
>CAYIAV010000069.1:0-4243 GCA_964361505.1 Candidatus Woesearchaeota archaeon
TTTAATAATAGTTATTTTATATTCGGTAAGATAATTATAAAATTGTTATTAAGTCTTAATAGTTCTAATTATTATATTCTTAACAGATAAACTGATTATTTGATTAATCCATTTCTCCTCTATAAGTATTATTTCTATTGATTCTATAACTGGTGACAAATGTCATGAACCTACACACGCTGAGTTTTTCGTTACCTGCTTTCTTTAAATAATCCTTTATATGTGAATTTTGCTACCCCTACTTCAAATCCAATCATATATGTCCCAGGCCCATACCCAAAATGTATCTCACCTTCACTTCTTGCAGAATCTACAACTAAAGTACATTCTCCTAAATCTTTTCCCCTAATGCTAAAATTAAACTCTCTTAAATCTGTTGGATATTTACCATGATTAATATAAGGAAGATTAAAAATATCCTTAGTAGGAACTGTAGTTCCAACACAGCTCTCAAGAGTTTCTAGTGTTTCTTTAGCAGGACCAGATAAAAATCTCTTTACATCTTTACTAAGCTCTGTATATATTCTGACTCCTTCCTCCCATTTATTTTTACCAAATAGTTTTTTAACCTCTTCCATAGTCATGTCTGGATTCTCTTTAAGCCAGTCCCTCATAACTTCTCTTGAATTTTCTATTTTAGTGACTCTTTCATAAATTCTTCCTTGATAAGATATTCTATCTGATTGATATAATCTTTGCATAACTTCTTCTGGTATTTGTGGATTCTTTTTAGAATAATATCTAAGGGATTTTCTTTGTATCACTTGTATGGGAAGTATATCTTCTACAGGACCTTCTATTAAATCAGGTAGTGGTAATCTTTCAAAGTGAGTAATCTGTGCAAATGGAAATTGCCTAATCCATTTTATCTCACTATCACAGCACGGACATGTTACATATTTTTCTGTTTTTTCTTCTGTTGTATTTTCCATTATAATTTATCAGAACTCTTTTTCATCAATGAAAATTAAAATATTTTATGTAAAATTTAGAAAATCTTTATCCCTTTTAAACATTTCTCTCTTCGAGAACAATGATTATTTTTAACAAAAAACTTTAAATACTCTGATTATAATCTAATGTAAATAAAAAATGAGGTTAAAAAATGTCTGACGAATTTGAGGATGAAGAGGATATCCTTGAGGTACTCGAGGACGAAGACTAATTTTTTCTTTCCGGAGAAATTTTTTAGAGAATTTCTACGGCGCCAAAAAACTTTTCTTCTTAGAAGTTTTTTGAGCGTTTTCTTTTTTTAACATATCATAGCACTTTCTTATCACTCTTTCAGTAGTTTCAAGCGAAATACAACCATCTGTTATTGAAACTCCTTTTATTAAATCTCTTCTTTCTTGTAATGTTTTTGGGAATGGTTGTTTACCTTCATGAATATATGACTCGAGCATTATTCCGACTATATCATTATTTCCATCAATTATCTGTTGCAGAACAGAGTACGCAACCTCTTCTTGTTTTTCATATTTCTTATCAGAATTTCCATGACTACAATCAATAATAACATTTCTTGGAATTTCTGCTTTATCAAGAAACTGTAATGTCTGAAAAACAAGTTCAGGTTTACAATTAGGAATTCCATTTCCCCCCCTTAATACCACATGAGAATATTTATTTCCCTTAGTTTCTACAGCACATGTATTTCCATAAACATCTATTCCTATAAATTTATGGCCATATCTTGCGGCTTTTGCAGCATCTACAGCAACACTTATATCTCCTGATGTAGAATTCTTAAATCCAACAGGCATTGATAATCCTGATGCTAATTGCCTATGAACCTGAGACTCAGTTGTTCTTGCTCCAATTGCTGCCCATGAAATCATATCTGCAATATATTGAGGAACAACTGAACCAACAAATTCTGTTCCACAAGGAATTCTTAATTCAGTAATGTCTTTTAGAAATCTTCTAGCTATTCTCAGTCCGTCTGCGATTTTATAACTTTCATCTAAATTTGGATCATATATAAGTCCTGTCCAGCCAATAACTGTCCTTGGTTTTTCAAAATATGTTCTCATAACAATTATTAATTCATCAGAAACTTCATCTGAAAGTTTTTTAATCTTTTCAGCATATTCCATACAAGTCTTTGTATCATGAATAGAACAAGGTCCAACAATTATGATTTTTCTTTTATTTTTTTTATTTAATATATCTTCTATTTGTTTTCTAGAACTGGCAATAAACTCTCTATCACTAGCTGATAACTGAATGTCTTCCATAAGCCCTCTTGGGCTTGGAAGAGTTTCATACCCCAAAATATTATTATCAAATACTTTTTCTTCCATTTTTTCTTCTAATGTTTCGGTTAACATATTTTTTAAATGTTTTTATTTATTTTTATTTATCTAAAGCTTCCTCGAGAAATCACAAACCGAAAAGTATAGAATTATCTTAAAAATCTTGAAGATAAAAGAACTACACAATCCAGTTTAATAAATCCCGGATTTTACCAAAAGTAATAATAGAAGCTAAAGCTAAATGAATTTTCTGAATTCAGTTTTAATTCATTTGCTTTTTTCATGAGGAAATATAGAAAAATAGAGTTTATAAATATTCTCAATATTAAGAATATAAATTTAATAAATACAAAATATTAATAACAAAAGTATTTTAAAGAAGAAAATCTTATTAATAATGAAGAAAAGAGGCTAAAATGAAAAAAGAAACAAAAGAAACTGTAAATTTAGTTTCTTTAATAATTGGAATAATTCTTATTATATTAGGTCTAGGGGGTTCAGCAATAACAATACCTACAGAAAGTCCAATTATAATTGTTCCAATAATTTCTCTTATACTCGGGGCAATACTCGCTCTTATGGGCGGACTTAGAAAATGGGGTTAAGCGAGAAAGATATTATTTTATTGGGCTTAAGATATCAAACTTATCTTACATATATAAGTGTAATCTGGACAGTAGCCATATCTCTTCTTATTGCTATTTTATCTTATATATTTGTGTCTATCAATATGTTGAGTGAAAACTTATCCCTTCTTATTATCTTGAGTTTAATTCTTATATTCATAGAAATAGCTTTTATTTCAGTATACTTTTGGATAAATAATAAAAAAGATAATATAGAAAGAATAATTAGAAACAATTAATTTTCAATATCAAGAATATAAGTTAATTATAAATTAATAATCAACACAAATATCTCTCAGCTCTTATTTGTTCCTAGGTTTTGAATCTGTCAAAGAATTCACTATAATCTCTTTTACCTTCTTCTCAGTCTAGAAATCTATACCATGTTTTAACAACTTCATATCTTTCTGAATTATTATTTTCTGTCATTTTTATTCTTATTTCTTTTTAGGCTGAGCATCTATAAACTCATAACCTTCTACTTTTTTCTCAAGAATTTTCTTTTGACCATTTTCTTTTGTATACTTTAGCTGATAGACTTCTCTGTAAAATAAATTAACCTCTTGTCCTTCTTTTAATCTTTCATATAAATCTTTATTCTTTTTATTTGAACCTTTGACTGTTAAAGTTCTATGTTGCCCTTTGAAGACTACTTCATATTTTTCAGAAACTAATTCAGAACCTAGGACTATTCCCCCTACAGATATACCTGGTGCCCCATCTCCACCTATTCCAATACTTCCACTTCCTCCAACTTTTGTGCTTACTTTTGGTCTAAGATTTTTTGGGGTATAAGATTTTTTAACAACTTTTGCATCTTCATGTAAGACGTCTGAATGCTCTTCAATTGTATAATAACCTCCAAACAAGTGATATGTTTCTATAGCACCAAATAATCCACCAGTTCTCTTTAAAAAATCCCTTCGTGAATATTGTTTTGTCATTTTCTCTCCTCAACCTCTTATCAGAACTCTTTCCCACCCAAGGTTTAATTTACTTAAATCTTCTTCTCAACTAAATCCATGCAAACACCAGCAGCAACAGTAGCACCAGCATCTCTGATTGCAAATCTTGCCATATGAGGATTAACTTTTGATGTTTCGAGGACTAAATTGCCCATTGGCTTTAATTTAACCATTGCAACATCGCCATTCTTGATAAAATCAACTTTACCAGGCATTGGTTGCCCTGATGTAGGATCTATTTTATACAAGATTTCCATAAACTGGCAAGGAACCTGTGCAGTATGAACATGGAATACAGGTGTGTATCCTTTTGCAATTACAGTTGGATGATTGATTACTGCAATTTGAGCTGTGAATTCTTCTGCAATTGTAGCTGGCTGTGCAGCATCGCATAGAA
>CAYIAV010000070.1:0-4236 GCA_964361505.1 Candidatus Woesearchaeota archaeon
GAATGGTGAAACTAATTAGAAAACCCCCCACATTCTCAAATCTTGTTTTAAACTTTGACTGTAAGCTTCTTCCCTTCTGCTTATTTCATCCACATATGTTTGATAAAATTCCTTGTCTCCTCTATTATAATCAGGATTTAATAATTCTGGTTTCTTAGCTACCATTTGAAGCATTTCCTGAACTAAGTCTCCTAGCCTTTTACCTACAAGACTTTCTCTTAGGTGTTCAACTGCAGGTGCCATTAAGGCAGACCTTTCCTCACTAGACAAAGTTCTAGCTGCTTCTGCAACCTTCTCAATGTCTATAGGTTCTCCTTTCATAATTATATCTAATAGAACAAACTTAATAAATATTTCTATGCTTGAAACTAAGAATTAATTCTTCTGATAAATGCAAACTTTTCTTAAATACTACTATCTTCTTTATCTCTAAAGATAACATGGTTTAATACTTGTAAATTTATTACTTTGCCAGCTTCTTTTAAATTATTAGTTACATTAATATCTTCTTCAGAAGGTTCTAAATTGATTAGAGTTTATATCTTATTTACATATTTTTTATATAATTATAATTTAAAATATGTAAGTTTCCTTTAAAAATATCTGATTTAATTACATGTAAGTAACATTTATATATAAGTTCGTATACTTACATGGTATGAGGGGACAAAAACGGGAGAGGATATTAAGAGTATTGCTTTCAGAGGATAATTTAAGCAAGAATGAAATATCCAAAAGGACTAAATGTTCAAGGCAGTGGGTTATTTTGTTTCTGAGAGAGCTTGAAAAGAAAAAATTAGTAAAAAACACTAAAGTAATAAACAAAAGAAGGCTGTTAAAATACTGGCTGAAAATCCATAAAAAGCCAAAAAAATACAGGGAATACATGGTAAAAGAGCCTTTAAAATTATTAAAGAAAACAAGTTTAAATTATGTTTTAACAACATATCAGGCTGAAAATTTGATACAGAAGTATCTTTTCCCGACAAGAACAGATATCTACATAAAAAAAGAAGACAAAGAAAAATGGCATAAATTAATGGTTAAAAATGGATTATACGGAAAAGGAAATGTAAGAATTATTATTGATGAAGATGCCATGTATGAAAAGAGAAAAATAAAGAATTTATTCATAGTTTCTTTACCTCAATTAATTATTGACTTGTTTAATGAAGGGGGACCTGCTGAGGAAGCTGCTGAAATGCTTTTAAGGAAACTATAATGTATATAGAATTTGAGACAAAAACATCCTATAAGTATTTAGAAAAGGTAATTTCATCTTTAAAAGAACCAGTATGCATTCTTGGAGGCTGGGCTGTATTTTTTCATGTAAACAAAAATCTTCAGAAAGCACAGGGCAGATCTTATTTGGGAAGCAGAGATATTGATTTAGGATTTCACTTTGATAAAAATTCTACAGTAAAAGAAATGAAAAATTCTTCTCTTGCAAAATCAATTAGTTTGTTAAAAAATAAGCTAAATTTTAAACCTGTATCTTTCAGACTGTTAAAGGAAGTTCATACAGAAACAGAAGAAGAGATTAAAGAAGGAGAAATTATCCCGGCTCATTTTGTTTTTCCAATGTACATTGATTTGCTTGTGGATAATATTCCAGATAAGTTTAAAGAAGTATTTGGGTTTCAGCCGGCAGATGAGCCTTTATTGAAATTTGTTTTTGAAAATTCAGAATACAGAAAAGAGCTAAAGCAGTTTAAGAAAAAATTATGGCTCCCCGAAGCTGAAGTTCTTTTAGCCGCAAAAATAAATGCCTTGAAATTAAGGGACAAAGAGCATAAGAAAATAAAAGACATTTGCGATATGTTTGCTTTAATTTGGTATTCAAAAGAAGACCCTAAAGAAATAGCTGGAAGGGTAAGTAAATTTATTCATAAGAAAAAGATAAGTAATGTCCTCTCTGAAATTGCAAAGGAAGATTATGAAAAAGCTAGTGAACAGCTAAGTCATAGTGCTGAGGAGATAAGAAGAGTTATAGAGCTGTTGAAGATATGAAAGAATTTTAAGAAAAGGCTTAAAAACAGCTATTTTAGTATATAAATAAAAAGAGGTTTAAGCCTCTAAGATTGTTCTTAGAGTTATTAGAAAATGGAAATTGGAATTATTGGAACAAGAAGATATGTTGATTTAACAAACTTAACACTAGATGGTCAAAGATTACCAGCAGTCTATGTTAATAGTAGAATTATTTACAAAAGTGATGAATCCTCTTTTCAAGGAATTATAAGAGATTTAGAAAGCAGAGATAAACCAGGGTTTTTCTTAACTAACCAAAAAGGAGATTTTTATGTAAGGATTAGGTGGATGTTAAACAGACATTGTGTCTTAAGTTCAGATTTATTTTATGATTCTAAGAGAAATTTATACAGAGATATTGATGCAAAGGGTGTTGGATATACAAGAGGATTTCCAATGAAATTTCTTTCTGTTAGACTTCCTGAAATGGAAGGTGATATAGAACTGAGAGGAATTTTGCATGATGATGTAGCTATTGAAGACAGAGAAATAACAGAAGAATTGGAAGAACTTGGAATTAGAGTTGCAAGGCATGTTGCACAGATAGAATTATATGACTTAGTTAATCAGGAAGGAGAGGTTGTTCCTAGAAATTATTTTAGCGAAGAAATAGGAGTAAATCTTGATATGGTAAGACCTACAGTAGCTATAAGGGCAATGGGGACTACTTCAAGAATCTGGGATTTGAGAGTAAATAATAATACTCATAATCAAAATTATATAAGAGAAATAGTTGATGATGCTGTTAGTTTGGTTTCTGCAGAATTAGGTTATGAATTAAGTCCTGAAGAATATGTTGAATGGTTTGTTGATACTATGGGCAGACAATTAGGAGTAATTCATAGGAATAAAATGATGACTGATTTTACTGGGCAGATACATGGTGGACAACATAATCTTACTTTAGACTGCAGATTAACCGATACTTATCATTACCAAACTCCTAAAAAACTCAGAAGAATATATGAAAGACTCTTAAGGGAAGCTGAGGGACAGCCTGCACTTAAAGGATTGTTAGACGATATGTTTCCATCAAACAAAACAGAGGAAGAAGTTAGGGAAAATAACAGAAGATGTGATAAAATTGATAGAGAAGGTCATGAAAGAGTTGTTAAAGCTTTTACTGATAGTGTTGGTGAAATTTATCCTTTGGGAAGTTTAAAAGATGATGTTGTAGATAGATTTGGAAAAGCTTATGAAAGTGAAAAGGGACACTAATAAAATAGTAGCTATAGGAAAAGAATTTATTAAAAGGAATGGCTTATTATGTTTTTGGGTTTAGGGATATGGGGGAGTTTAAAAGTAAATTAAATGTATTATTATAGAAAATGACTAAGTTTATTTTGCATGGTGGATATACAAGTGATGATAATGAGGATAATAAGAATTTCTTTAAAGAAGTTACTAAGAGTGCTAAACAAATTCTTTGCATTTATTTTGCTAAAGAAAAGAATAGATGGGAAGAAGCATTTGAGAATGATAAGAAAAAAACTAATTTTAAAAACTTAATTTTGGCAAATGAGGAAGAAATAGAAAATCAAATTAAAGAAGCAGATACTATCTGGATAAGGGGCGGAGATACTGATCTTCTTAAAGAAAAGTTGAGTAAGATTAATTTTAAAGAATTAATAAAAGGCAAAACTATAGCTGGAAGTTCTGCTGGAGTTTATGTTTTAGTGAAGTATTACTTTTCAAATAATAAAAGAAAACTTGGAAAAGGATTTGGTATATTAAACATTAAAGCTTTTTGTCACTTTACCGAAAAGGATAGAAGTAATTTAGAAAAACTAAAGCAGTATAAAGAAGAAATTGAAACTATTGTTCTTCCGGACTATAAGTATGTTGTTGTGGAGATTTAAGAAGGTAATTTAGAAAATGTATGAAGAAAAAGATATTATTATTGAAACTTTAGAATACAGAAAAGCAAGAGCACCACACAGGTTAATTGCTAATTTAGAACCCTGTATTGGTATCGGAGGTATTTATGGAGATAGAGGATGTTTATTACACACTCAACCAGTTGGATGGGAAGGCAGATTTCCAGAAGAAATAAGACCTATACTTAGAGATTTAAGAAGACTTAAAATTAAACCAGATATTTATATTGCAGGTTGTTTTAGAGATGGTAGAGATGACGAAGAAAAGATGAAAGGAAGAGAAGTTGTTTTAGAGGAAATTTCTAAATTTGGTTTAGAAGACTGTTTA
>CAYIAV010000071.1:0-4211 GCA_964361505.1 Candidatus Woesearchaeota archaeon
GTAAAAGAGCCTATGTAATCATACTGAAAGGGTAGGCCTATTTTGTCCCACTACCGAAAAGTCACGATAAAGCAACAATACTTATTATTAGAAAAGTTTAATAACTTTTTAAATTTCTTTTTAATATGAGTGGAGAATGCATATTCTGCAAGATTGTGCAGAGAAAAATAAAAGCTGATTTTGTTAAGGAGAGCAATAATTTTATTGCTTTTAAAGATGCGCATCCGAAAACAGAAGGTCACACACTTATAATACCTAAGAAGCATTATGTAACTCTATTAGATATCCCTGACCGCTTAGGAGAAGAATTACTTCATTTCTTGAAAGAGATCAGCTATGAAATTTTAGAAAAGAAATATGGGAATGGGTTTAATTTAGCCATGAATAATCTCGAACCAGCTGGACAGAAAGTTCACCACGCGCATTTTCATATTCTTCCTAGAAAAGAAGATGATGGATTAAGTGTGATTGTTTGATTATTTATCTATAATAAGCGAAGTTTAAAGAACTTTCTTAATTTCTCTTACAAAGATTTCTGCATCTTTTAAAGCTAATTCAGCATCATTTTTTTCCGGCTGATATTCCAGTCCATACATTGCTTCATGCCTTTCAGTTCTATGTATCTCTAAAAAATTTATTACTGGAAGAGGAATTTTATCTGAATATTTTTCTTTTAAATAGACTGAGATAGCATAATGACTTTTTTCCTGTATTCCATCTTTGTATAATAAAGCCCTTGCCGCATGAAACATAGACATATAAGACTCTAAAATAACAAAATCAAAAATATTAAGTTTTAATGCTTCTTTTGTTCTTTTAAGCCTGTTTTCTGCCAGTTCTATTGACTTTTCTGATTTTGCTTTATCAGGTTTTATTTTCCTTAATAATCTGAATCTAAAGCAATCTTCAGTATTTCTTATTTCCATTTTATCAATGGCAGTTCTCCATATAGGGGAATACCTTGATTTATTATCTCATAGTAAAAAGGATGGTCTTCTTTTGCTTTGCTATTCCATTCGCTCCAGCTAAAAAAATGAAGTGTAATCTCTTTCTTTAATCTATCTTCAAAATCTTTTAAATTTAGATTTTTTTGCTTCCCTATAATAAGAATATCTATATCACTTTCTTCAGTATCTTCTGCTTTGGCAAGTGAGCCAAATAAGACTATTGAAGCAACATTTACAATATTATTTTTTAGAAAATTTATTAAATCAGACTTAATCAATTGTTTAAGATTGTATGATATCTTTAAATATTTGTAAAAAAGATTAGTTACATTTGCTTTTAAATATCTTAAATTAGCTTTCTTTTCATCTATGATTAACCCTTCCTTTACTAAAATATCAGCATATTTTTTAGTTGCAAATGGGCTTATCTTAAGTTTTTTAGCCAGCTCTCTTATGTAAACTTCTTTATATGGATTAATTAAAAAAAATTCTACAGATTTAATAAACTTTAATTCTTGCATAAATTGTTATTGTTTTTTATCTTTATAAACCTTATGTTTTTATATAAAAACAATTGTTTTTAATTTTGATAAATTAATTTTTTAATGAGAGTTGAATGCCCTATAGGGCAGAAAGTATAAAGAGCAAATTTGTTCATTATTAAAGATTAAGAAAGACTTTTTAAGATTAAAGAGAATAAAATGGCTCAGGGGAGAATTGAACTCCCGACCCCTGCCTGTCTCAAATCTTTCAATTTGCGAGCAAATCAAGCTCTTCAAGCATTGATTTCATGAGAGCAATGCTCTGCCACTGAGCTACTGAGCCAGGACAAGAACAGGACAGAGGTTTTTAAGGCTGTTGTTGGTAATGCGATTATTAATTGTGCTGAGATGAAGATATTGAAACTAAATTGCTGGTATTTGTTGAAATTTCTAATGGGTTGTAGGCAGGACGATTATCCAGAGGTTTATCAAAAATAGATTTTTTATCATAGGTATCAAGGGAAGGAAGATTGGATGGAAGATTTGCTGGTTTTTTAGGATTATATGCACACATACATATGCTTATTGCTATTAAAACTGGATATAAGATACACTCAGCTATGAAAAATTTTTTATGGCGCTCCATATTTTCTTTTTTGTATGAGGACTATTTAAACTTTTCTTTTGTGTAGTAATTTTATAGTTAATATATGTTTATAATTTTTAAGAGAAGATTAATAAATAACCTTTATGATTGAGGAATATGGTGGCGCATGATGTAACTTCTGAACTTTTGGAAGTGAGTTCTTCTGGTATCTTGGGTGAAATTGGAAGAATAGGGTTATATTTACAAGCTTTAGGGATTGTAGTAATCCTTTGGATTATTTTTGAAGTCTGCGCATTTTTTGTGCGAAGAAAAAGAATGAAAGAAATTTACAAAATTAAGGAAGATATACAGCGTATTGAAGGAAAGATTGATGGTATTCTAAAGAAAGTGAAATGAATTTTAGACTACTGCGCTTGACTGAGGAGATGACGAAGTAAGAAGGGCAAAATCTTTTTTATCTTGTTTTATTTTTTCTATTTTACGCATTTTTACAAGGCGAGCAATATAACCTGCTATTTTGTTTCCTGTAGATTTGCTCGGCATTTTTCCTCTAAGCAATCGTTTATCATAATCAAAGCTTTCAGTGAATGGGTGATCTCCATCTAGGAGCTGGCGAGATGCTTTCTTGATAAGGATTGATTTAATGCGTCCCATGTATATCAATCGGACTAGAGGGTATATAAATATAGGTTTTATGTGAGCTGTAAAGTAAACGTCACCCTTCATGAACTTTTTTAGGGATGTTTAAGCAATAAAAATAGCAATCTTTAAATACAATCTTTATTATGAGATTAATGAGAAAAAATTATGAAAACAATGACCTGTAAACAGCTCGGTGGAGCTTGTGATAGAGAATTTCATGCCAAGACTTTTGAGAAAATGGCAGAACTAAGTAAAAAGCATGCTCATGAAATGCAGCAAAAAGGCGATGAAGCCCATATGAAGGTAATGGAAAAAATGAAAGAGAAAATGAAGGATCCTAAAGCCATGGAAAAATGGATGGCTAATAAGAAAAAGGAATTTGATGAATTACCGAGGAATAATTAAGAGTTCATACAATAAATTGGGGAAAATATGATTAAATCTTTTGTGGTTTCAGGTAAAGTTTCTAAATTTCCTGGAAAAGGCGGATGGTTTTATGTGGATGTTCCTAAAAAATTCATGAAAAAACTAAAGGAACAAAGGAGTAGATGGGGCATGTACCCAATTAATGTAAAGATTGGTGACACTTCATGGAAGACTAAATTAATGATGAAAAAAGGAGGAGATTTTTTTGTTGCCCTAAAAGTAAACGTACGGGAGAAAGAAAAAATTACTAAAGGCAAAATAATTAAAGTTAATGTTGCTTTAATATAAATATGAGATAAGATAAAATGAAAATAGAAAAAGGTTGGAAACCAATTCCACTATCATTAAAGATATTGTTTATTGTCTTTATTTTTTGGTCTGTAATGACTCTTGTAACCATCAAGTTTGCATTTAATGTAGGATATCCTATATTGGGAATAATGTTTGATGGAGTTTTAGGACTAATTATTGCTTTCCTGCTTGTTTTTCTAGCACCTCTTATTTTTGTATATGCTCTATGGAACAGATATAAGTGGGGACCAAAATTCGCCATGACATACATTGGATTTTTTATTATAAACAATGCTGTTGCTTTAGCATCACTGCAGGAAAAATTAGGATTACCCCAAATTCTTTTGCCATTAATTGCCAATGTTATCTTTTTTATATTAATTTATCGGAGGAGAGACTATTTTAAATGAAAATGAACAAAAAACTTATTGTTGAAATTGCGCAATTTAAACTCGCTTCTGGAGTAACAGATGAAGAATTTAGCAAAGAAGCAGAAGCGGTTCAAAAAAACTTTCTGGAAAAACAAAGTGGATATATTGATAGAGAATTACTAAAAGACAAAGATGGTCAATGGGTTGATATTCTGCATTGGAATTCTATGGAAGAAGCTCAAAGAGCAGCAGAAGTAATGATGAAAGATCCTGCTACACAAGGGTTTATGCAAAAAATCGATCCCTCTAGTGTGAAGATGTTACATCTTGAACAAGTGAAAAAATATTAAGTTTTATTAATTAATATGGAAAAATTATCGCCACAAAACACAGTACGTATCTTGAGAATTTTGTATCCGATTTGGATGGCTTTTGGGATATTTAG
>CAYIAV010000072.1:0-4207 GCA_964361505.1 Candidatus Woesearchaeota archaeon
TGGCTAAAAGGCAGGTTAAAGAAGGGCATGAAGTGCATGTTTTTTGCTGTGACTCTGATAAATATGAAAGATTAGAAATTAAGGAAGAGGTTATTGAGGGTGTACATGTGCATAGATGTTCTTATTGGTTTAGATTGTCATTATCAACATTCATCTGGCCTTCCTTATTGTGGAAATTACCTAAATATGAATTTGATGTTATCCATAGCCATGTTTCTGGGCATGCTTATGTTTTAATAGCGGGAATTGTTGCTAGGAAAAAAAATATAGTTCACGTACATACAACTCATTGTCCTTGGACTGATGCTTTTAGGTCTTGGAAAGTCAAGATTCCTTTGTTTTTTGCGAATTTATTTTTTAACAGATTAGCATTTAAGCATACTACAAAGATTGTTGCGATAACGCCTTGGGAGTTGGATATATTAAAAAAATGGGCTAAAGAAAGCAAGATTACAGTCATTCCTAATGGAACAGATGAGATTCTATTTAAAAAAGTTAAAAAAAATAATTTTAAGAAAAATAATAAGATTAAAGGGAAATTAGTTTTATTTTTTGGCAGATTAAATTACACGAAAGGACCGGAGAAATTGGCTCAAGCTGCTGTTGAAATTTCTAAAGAAAGGAAAGATATAAACTTTGTTTGGATTGGACCTGATGAAGGTGCTGCTGAAGAGGTAAAAAAAATTATTGAAGGGCATAAGAACATGCAGTATCTTGGACCTATAAGAGGAAAAGACAAAATAGCTGAAATGTATCAGGCTGCAGATGTTTATGTTTTGCCTAGCTACCGCGAAGGACTCCCACTGACGATTTTTGAAGCCTATGCATCTGGATTGCCTATAATTGCTTCTCCTGTTAATGGTATCCCTTATGAGATGGAAGATGGGATTAATGGATATTTTGTTAATTATGGTGATATTGAAAATTTGAAAAAAAGGATATTAGAAACTTTAGATTATAAAAAATTAGCTTTAAAGTTTAGTAAAAATAATGTAAAAAAGGCTAAAAATTATTCTTGGGGTATTATAGCTAAGAGATATGAAGATTTGTACAAAGAGCTTATTGCTTGTAAAAAGTAGGGTCTTCTATTCCTGCCCAATAAAATCCTTTTTTTCTTAACATACAGCTTAAACATTTTCCACAATGCATTAAGCTATTATTTTGAAACCTATTGCCGATATAGCAGCTATAAGTTAATCCAAAAGGAACATTTAATTCCTGACCTAATTTTATAACTTCTGTTTTATCTAACTTAATTAAAGGTGCTGTGATATTAAACTCTCCTTCATTAGTTGATTCTTTCGCCAAAGAGTTTATTTTTTTTACGAATTTTTCTGTTGTGTCTTTCATATGAACCATACCTTCGTTAATTAGACCTACAACTATGTCTTGATTTTCTTTTGTTTTGATGAATTCACTTTCAGCATATGCCAAAGCATTAATAAGAAATACTGCGTTTCTACAAGGAACCCACCATGGACTGATATCTTTTTTTTCATCTTCAAGGTCTTTTTCCGTTGTTTCCTGGAAATTTCTTTCCTGATTGATTATTGAAGCGCTAATATCTCCTAACCAGTTTAGTTCAATTTTTTTGAATTCTGCATTAAGCTTTTTTGCATTTTCTTTGCAGCAAAATTCTTCTTCTTTTATAGCTCTTTGTCCATAATCAAATAATAAGAATTTTAGGCTATCATATTCTAGCCTGTTTTTTATGTAATAAGAGGCTACTGTGCTATCTATGCCTCCGCTCATGATAATTATTGCATTTTTCATTTTCCTAATTCTTCATCAAGCCTCCTTTGGAATTCTCTGGCTTTTTCTTCTGATTCATATTCTTGAGTATCGTTATATCCGTGGAATTCAGAAAAATCCGTAAATCCACTCCCAAAAAATTTTGCCCCCATGAAAGGTCTGTAGTCCAATCCCCCTCTTGATCTAAAATGGCTAATGCTCTGTTCTTGCATAAATCTTACATCGTTTTTAGATATTTCTATTCTATAAACATCGCAGAATATTCTAAAAATTTTCAACATATCGCCTTCTGTAATGTCTTCTAATCCTTTATTTATTATAGCGGGCATATTTTTTCTAGTATAATAAAACTTATAAAATCTTATTGTAACTAGAAAACTATGACTTTAGCTAAGAACTTAAAGAAAGGGGACAAGATTGTTATTAACTTTCTGAATCTTACTGTTGAAAATGTTGAGGTTTCTAAGATTGCTAAGCATGGAAAACCAAAATGCAGGATTGAGGCTTTAACCAAAAATAACGAGAAAAAGGTGCTTATTGTTTTAGCTGATGATGAAATAGTTTCTCAATAGATTTATCTTGTAAATATCTCGCAAAGTTTCTTTTCGACTTCTTTAATTTTTTCTTGTTTTAATTTTCCTGCCTTGTAATCTATTTTTGATTTGTGAATTGTAAACAAGAAAGATGGCCTGATAAAACTATCTCTATTTATTCCTCCTGTCTGGAAATTTTTTATTTTTAACTCCAGTAAATCCGGGTCTGGACGAGGTTGCCCTGTTATTTGGGCTAGGATAACATTATCCCCCTTTGTGTTTGCAACTACTAAACTTGGTCTTTTCTTTGATTGGTCTATATCAGAAAATGGAAATTGAAAAATTACAATATCGCCTTTCTCGAAGCTTACAGATCTTTCCATGCTTCATCCTCTTCTGGTGTATTCCATACTTCTGCAAGCGCATCTTCAGATATTAAAGCTGGAAGCATATCTTCACTTATTTTTTTAAACGGTCTTAATTCAACCCTATCTGAATAAACTATAATACTAATCTTTGATCCTTCTTTAAAACCTTCTAAATTTCTTGCTATGTTTGGTATGCATACCTGACCTTTGCTTGTTATTGTTACAGTCCTTATTTCTTTTATTTCTGATTTCATATTTGTTTCCTCTTACTAGTAAGATAAGTAAGAATTTATATTTAAACTTACCTTTTTCTAAGGCTTAATAAAATTTTCTCTTTTTGTATAGTGTGTGATACACATTATCATTACTGCTTATGGAGAACCCAATACTACTGAAAGGGCGATTAGGGCTTTTTTAGAGCAGAATATTCAAGAAGACTATGAAATTATAGTCTCTGATCCTTTTACTGAAACTAAATGGATGATAGAAGAGAAGTTTCCAGATACTAAGAGAATAAGGTTTTTTGAAGATCACGGGAAAGGTAAAAGTAATGCCCTTAATATACTGTTTAATGAAATTTATCCTAAAGGCAAAGATGATATCTTGATATTGACTGATGGCGACGTTTATGTATCTAATGATTCTGTAAAAGCCATATTAAAACAGTTTGAAAAACCCGAAGTAGGATGCGTTTCTGGAAGACCCGTTTCTGTTAATCCTAGAAGTGATAAATTTGGGTACTGGAGTCATTTTTTAGTTGATGTTGGAGCACATGAGATATCTAGAAAAAGAAGATATGAAAAAGGTCTGTTTCTTGAAACTACGGGATATTTATTTGCCTTTAGAAATGGTTTAATAAGAAAGATTCCATTGGATGTAGCAGAAGATACAATAATCCCTTACTTTATCTATAATCTTGGATATATGATAGGTTATGCTGAAGGTGCTAAAGTGTATGTTAAATGGCCCACTAATCTTAAAGATTGGATTAAGCAAAAGAAAAGAGCTGCTGATGCACATACAAAATTGATAAAATATGTTAAAGATTTTCCTAAAGTCAAATCTTTTTCTGGCGAACTTGTTTCTGGATTAATTTATTTACCTAAAATATTTTCTTATCCGAGAAACTTTAAGGAGTTTATTTGGACTTTAGAGTTGTTTCCTGTAAGATTTTATATGTGGGCATCTTTATTTGTAGATTTGCATTTTAGAAAAAAATCTTATTCTGATGGGTGGAGAGAAAATTTAGAAGTTGAATCCACTAGGATGATAGATTAGTTTCATCACAATCTTTCCATAAACTCTTTCAAACTTAATATTTGTGTTTTATCCAAATTTGACCTTAAAAAATGCCTGTTCTCAGAGATTAGGCAATTAGCGTCAATAGACTCACAAAATGAAGCAATTATAACATCTCCTTTTTTCAATCCTAATTTCTTATATTTTTCAATTACTTCTTCTGGAATCTTCTCCCAAGAGACATTAAATTTTGGATTTTTTAATAAGCTGATAAAAGAAATAATTAAATCTTTTCTTAAGTTTCTTATCACTTCT
>CAYIAV010000073.1:0-4132 GCA_964361505.1 Candidatus Woesearchaeota archaeon
ATCTTTAATTTTTAATATAACTACCAAAGTGTATTTATTGCTTAGTTTAATGCCTACTCTCTATAATATCTCGTTTTTAACAAATTGTTTCTGAAAGCCAACAATATTGTCAATTTGCTTAATCTTTTCTATAACTAGTTTTTCGCTTAGATATTCTCTTTCACTTTCTTTTTTATCATAAAAATGTCTCTTGAAAATAATATTTTCCTTTTTAATTTCCCTAAGGAAATTTTTAAGCTCTTCTAAAGTTTCAATCATCAATTATTGATATTCCTTTGATTTATATATTTTCTAATTAGCTATTAAAACCCGCCTTACTAACAGAACACAACTTTTTCTATACGCCCTGACCAAAATTAAGTATATATGAGAACACCTTATTTAGTTATTCTATTTTTGTGAACAGCCAAATATCTTCTTGTAAAATACTTAGTGAAACCTTCTTCACCTTTTTTAAATGCCTTATAATATGAATCTCTTTTTTTGTATTCTATAATTAACATAGGATATCCATTATGCCATAGAATCTGATTCATTATCAGCCTTCCAATTCTCCCATTACCATCTCCAAAAGGATGTACTGATTCGAACTTAAAATGAACCCTTCCAGAAAGTTCGACAGGATTTAATTTAGTTTTATTTTTATTAATAAACTCAATTAATTGATTCATGAGTAAATACACTTCCTGCCAGTCAGGAGCAATATAACTTCCAACTCTTACTAAATAATCTCTATACTTACCCGCAATTTCTGGTTTTGTTTGACCAAATATTTCTTTATGCCATTTTAGTATTAATTTGTTATCTATCTTTTCTTTATTATCAAGCATATTAAGAAAGGCTTTATTATGGAACTCAGTTTCTTTTATATCTCTAAGAGGTTTATTTGGAGCAATTTTATCATGAATTATCTCTCTAACTTCTTCTAACGTTATTGTACTTCCTTCAATGGCATTTGTATTATATGTAAAAGCAATTGATATTTCTTCCTTTTGTTTTTCTTTAATGCTTTCAGGAATTCTTCTCCATTCTAACTGAAAATTTTTCTTTATTAATTCTAATTTTTCATTAAGCCCTGCTTTAACTTTTTTATTAAATTCTTCTTTAATTCTTTCTATATCTTTTGGAATTTCTTTCCCGAGATATTTTTCTTTCTTAATAACTTTATTGCCTTCTCTTATACTGCTTTCTAAGTAATAGTATTTCTGCTTTCCTTTAACACGTTTTCTAATATTAACCATATTATTTATTACCCCTACAAGTTTATATACTTTATGGTTTTAAGAGAAAAATGTGGGGGTACGCCCTGACCGAGAATCGAACTCGGGACTCGACCGCTCTGCTAAATGTTTTAATTTTAGTGACAGGGTCGTGTTATAGCCACTTAACTACCAAGGCATATATAAGGCTATTATATCTAGTTTTTAAAGTTTACTTACTGGCTTATCAAAATAGACGTTATTTAAGTTTATCTGAAAATAACACAATCCTAAATTTTTCTATGTAAAAAATTTAACCTAATTTATAGTTGATTAATTAAGTAGTATTTAGATATTGATAGTTTAAGAATAATTAATATGCATAACTTAGGCAAGGTTGTGGTATTATTTCAAAATTAATTTTTAAAAGAGTTTTAGAATAATTTAAAAATAACAATTATCTAGATTATATATGGCTAAGAAAAAAGCTGTAGGTGGAAAATGGGGGGAGAAAAAAGAGGACAGAGGAGAGTTTAAATGGAATGTTCCTAATACATTAACTCTTTCAAGACTGGCATTTACATTCATTCTTATTTATCTTATTCTTTTTGGCTATCCTGAAAATTTCATGCTTGTTGGAGTGCTTTTCATAATTGCAGCTGTTACAGACTGGTTTGACGGCTTTTTTGCAAGAAAATTAAACCAGAAGTCAGAGCTTGGAGCAAGATTAGACCAAGTTATTGACAGAGTATTTATGATTCCGATAATTATTGTTTTGCTCTATAAATTTTATTCTATTGACCAGAATCTTGCTTTTCTTTTAGTTGCCTGCTTATCGAGAGAGATTGTCGGCACACCAGGATTAGTAATAAGAATGATAAGAAATACAGATGCATATAAAGTAAAATATATTGGGAAGGTTGTTACCTTTATTCAATCAATTGCAATTATACTTATAATATTTAGGTTTGATAATATTATTTACTTTTGGATTACCGTTGTTGCCGGTATTGCGACAGGCTTGCTTGGAATTGTTGCAGGATTTGATTATTTGAAAGATTCTTTAAAATAATTTATTATATATAAATTATAAATATAAATAAGAACTTATTAATTCTAGCGAATAGAGTATGAAAAGATATGGCGTGATATGGGAATTTATTTGTTAATACTACAATACTAAAATGAAACTTCCTTTTATTATTGAAAATTTAAAATGGTTTTTATTTTTGATAAATTAATGTTTATATGTTAAGCGTTTAATTTACATTAAAAGAATATTTAAATGATAAAATTCTGAATTAATTATGAAATGGGAATTTGTTTTATTAGTTGTATTAATCGTTGCTTTAGGCGTTGCAGGATTTTTACTTTATACTTTATATTACCCTGCTGAAACAAAGTATTTTACTATTTCTGAAGAGGGTTTATCTGATAGTGGGAATAATATGGATAGTGTTGACAATAGTTTAAGTGAGCTTGATGGCGAGGCGTCTTATCCGGGAGGAATGCTTTTTTATGACAATATAAGATTTCCTTCTAGAAATATTTCTTATTATATATCTTCTGATTGTAGTGATGTGAAAAAAGATGATGCTCGAAGAGCCTTTGCTATAATTGCCGATAAAACTATAATTGATTTTTATGAAGTTGTTAATAACGGCCAGATTGAGGTAAGCTGTAGTGAGGAGAGGGTTCTTCAGGATGAATTTGCAGAGCATTTTATTGCCGGAGAGGGAGGCCCTTCTTCAATAATAAACACCAGCTTTTATCAAGTTATATTAAACGGAACTATTTTGTTTTATAGAAGCAATGAATGCAGTACTCCTATTGTTGCAATGCATGAAATATTTCATGTTCTTGGATTTAAGCATTCAATTAATCGGAAATCTATCATGTATAATTTTTCTGAATGCAACCAGCAAATAGGCCAGGAGATAATTGATAAAATTTATATGTTGTATGGAGATTCTTCCCTTCCTGATTTATACTTTCAGAGCATTAATGCAACTAATACTGGCAGGTATATAAATTTTGAAGCCCAAATTTTAAACGGAGGATTAGCAATTTCCAAGAATGTTTCCTTTTCAGTTTATGCCAATTCAGAGAAGAGCAGCAATTATGAGATTGGAGCTTTGGAGATTGGAGCAGGAAAAATAATAAGGGTTGAGAACTTGGCAGTAATGTATGATACAAAAAATCTTACATTTATTATTGATGAAAAGGACTCTATCCTTGAAATTAATAAAAAAAATAATAAGAAAAATCTAATTATCTCTTGAATTTAAAAAACAAATTAAATTTTATTCAAAATCACCATAGCTGTCTTTTGAAGATTCTTCCCATTCATCCTCTTCTTCATCCCAGTCTTTATCTGGATTTTCTCCATCGTCATCGTTTTCTATAGGATCCTTGTCTTTGTTTTCATCCTCTTTATCCATATATTTGTTTTTCATTCTGTTTTATGGATTATTAAAAGGTTTAAAAATCTTTCTGATTTAAATTTAATCCTTGTCAGTGATAACCTTTTCAGAAGGCATTTTTGTTTTAAGAAACTTTAAATATGCTTTGAAATTAAGATTTGTAGAAGACTATAAGGGTTTTAAGATGAGCCTGTAGCTCAGAACCCTCAAGCATTGAGTAATTCATTGTATTGAGATTCAAATTCGCTACAATCTTAAAGCATAAATAAGATGAGCCTGTAGCTCAGCCTGGTTAGAGCACCGCTCTTATATGAGTGTGTTTCACATTGGAACGCTCCTTTCATAGAAAAGAAAATCTAAGAGAGGCGGGGGTCCGCGGTTCAAATCCGCGCAGGCTCATTTGAAGTCTAATTAGAACAACATTAATCGAGAATAGATTTAAATAATATAAAGAATTTAATAAAAAATGTCAAAGAGAATAAAAAGAGAGAGTGAAATTATAGAAGGAGA
>CAYIAV010000074.1:0-3906 GCA_964361505.1 Candidatus Woesearchaeota archaeon
TTGAGAGAAAATTTTGTCGGTTCTGAGAGCAGAGGTTTACTTTTTTCCTGTATTAAAAAATAAGCGTGTTTTTAAATCTATTTCTTGGAGTTTTTGTTGAAAATTACCCAATTTCAGAAAATTCATTATTAACTACTCAAAGTATAGTTCGTCGTGGGCTATGCTAAAATATATAATACTTGAGATAAAGCGATAATTCTTTCGTTGATAATTCTCATGCTTAATTTCTAATGTTCGTAAATATATATGAAACTGCGCAAAATTGAGATTTTTAGTTCAACGATAAAAATGTGATAATATTATGTATCATCTATGCTTTATAGATACAAATATTCTTTAGCTCTTATTATATTTCTAGTCAGAACATCCTTTTGGGTCAAGAAATCCACATCCACCAAAATTTGTATCACAAAATACCTGGCATTCTCCTATTTTATAAGTAGAATTTACATTACCGCATGAATTACAAAAAATATTTGCTTTAGGACCCCTCGGTTTAGCCTGAATATTACTTTTATCTGTCCTTGAAATAAATTCTAATTTAGTTTCATCATTTCCATTTAAATTTTTTTCTAAATTATTCTCTTCTCCACTTGGATTTCCAAATCCATCTACATATCTATTACCTAACCATCTTCCTAAATAATCTAATAATGATTTTGCTATATGTATTTTTTCTTTATCCCCTTCCTGAACCAATCCATTTGGTTCAAAACTAGAACCGATAAATTTTTTAGTATAAGCTTCTAAAGGAACCCCGTGTTGAAGTCCAATTGAAAGTGAAGTTGCAAGACCATCCATAATTCCACTCATAGTACTGCCCTCTTTTGCAATAGTTAAAAATAATTCTCCTGGTTTTCCATCTTTATAATGACCAACATTAACATAAACATCATGTCCATCTAAAGTAAACTTATGATTTATAGCATTTCTTGTATTAGGTAATTTAACTCTTTTAGCAGGTTCTGGTGAAAGTTTTTCTTCTAACTTACTTTTACTAGTAGCAAGTGCCTGCCAAGCTTTGCTTCCATCTCTATAAATTGCTAACGCCTTTAATCCAAGTTTCCACCCCATTTCATAAGCACCCTGAATATCTTCAACTATAGAATCTTCTGGCATATTAACTGTTTTAGAAATAGCCCCAGAAATAAATGGCTGTGCTGCTGCCATCATTTTTATATGACCTTGCCATGAAATAGACCTTTTCCCATTTGGAGCTTTAAAAGAACAATCAAATACAGGAAAATGCTCATCTTTTAAATGTGGAGCTTTTTCAATTGTTTCATTTTCCATAATATATCTAGAAATATCATCTCTTTGTTTTTCATTATATCCTAATCTCTCTAAAGCTATAGGAACAGTTTGATTAACAATTTTTAATAACCCCCCCTCTGCAAGATTTTTATATTTAACAATTGCAAGTTCTGGTTCAATTCCTAGAGTATCGCAATCCATCATAAAAGAAATTGTTCCAGTCGGGGCTAAAACAGTTGCCTGAGCATTTCTAAATCCATATTTTTCCCCTTTATTTATAACAATATCCCATAATTCTCTAGCCCTATTATAAACTGGCTTAAATTTTTCAGGAATTTTCTCTAAATCAATTCCATTTAATGCAGATCTATGCATTTCCATAACTTCCATCATTGGTCCTTTATTTTTTTCATAATTTTTAAATACACCTAATTTTTCAGCTAATATAGTTGAAGTTTCATATACTTTAGCTGTCATGAAAGCAGTAATTGAAGCAGCAATCGCTCTTGCTTCATCAGAATCATATGATAATCCTTCTGACATTATTAGTGAACCAAGATTTGAATATCCAACTCCTAATGTTCTATTGTCATAAGAATTTTGAGCAATTTCTTCACTTGGAAAACTGGATAACTCATAATTCAGATCCATAGCGTATGTAAAAATTTTAAAAGATTCCTCTAAATCCTGCAGATTCATGCTCCCATCTTTATTTCTAAATTTTTGTAAATTTACTGAAGCAAGATTACATGAAGTATCGTCTAAATACATATATTCTGAACATGGATTACTTGCATTAATAGGTCCTGAATTTTTTGCAGTATGCCATTTATTTATTGTTGTTTCATATTGTAATCCTGGATCTCCACATTCCCAGGCACATTCGGCAATTAATCTCATTAAATCTCTTGCTTTATATTTTGGCATTTTATCTGTTATTTCAAAACTATGAACTGGTCTTGTCTGCCATTCTTCATCATTTTGTACAGCTTTCATAAATTCATCTGTTAGTCTTATTGATAAATTAGCATTTTGATAGCAAACAGAAGCTGCAGCTTCTCTTGCACTATAACCTTTTTCCATTAAAGTTTTTGCTTTTTTTTCTTCATCTCTTTTAGCTACTATAAATTCTTTTATATCAGGATGCCAATCTTTTAATGAATTCATTTTTGCCGCCCTTCTTGTTTTTCCGCCAGATTTTACAATTCCCGCAACACTATCATAAATTCTTTCATAAGCTAAAGGTCCTGACGGAATGCCTCCTCCTGATAATTTTTCTCGAGAGCTTCGTAAGGTTGACAAATCTGTCCCCGTTCCAGAACCATACTTGAATAACATCGCTTCTTTTCTTGCGAGCTCCATAATATCTTCCATTGTATCATCTACAAATTGAATAAAACAAGCAGAAGTTTGTGGATATAAATGACTTTCTCCAATTCTATTTAAAACAGCAATACCATTTTCAATATGATAACCATCACTTTTTTGTGAATTTATTCTTGATTCATATCTATCTACTCCAACATTAAACCAAACAGGCGAATTAAATGCAAATTTTTGATGAAGAGTTAATTCAGCTAATTCGTCAGTAAAAATTTTAGCTTCTTGTTCATTAAAATATACTTTTTCTAATGCACTTTTTCCATAAGTCTCACTAACCCTTTGAATTATATTTCTTAAAGAAGTTTCTCTTTCTTTTGTTCCAATTTCACCATAAGAATATCGAGAAGCAACAATAGATCTAGCATTTGAACTAAAATATTCGGGATATTCTGAATTCTTTTGAACAAATAAAATCTCACCATTATCATTTTTAATATCAATATTATTCTTTGTCCATTTTATTCTATCATAAGGACTCACACCCTCTAAAGAAAAATATCTTTCTAGAGTTAATTTTCCATTTTCTTCAACTCTTTCACTTCCTAATCTTTCAACAACACTTGACATTTTCCTTTTTTCACACCTCTTTCATTACCTTTTTAAAATCACTCACATCTTTAAAATCCCTATATACTGAAGCAAATCTTATATAAGCTATTTTATCAAGTTTTTTTAATTTTTGCATCACTATTTTTCCCATATTCTCACTTTTTACCTCTTTTCGCCTTAACAATAATTTTTCTTCAATTTCATTTACTAATTTATCTATTTTTTCAACAGAGACTGACCGTTTCTCACAAGCTTTCATTATACCCTTTTTCATTTTTTCTTGTGAAAACCTTTCTCTTCTTCCATCCTTTTTTACAATAATAATATCTTTTTTTTCTGGTTTTTCATAAGTTGTAAAACGTTTTTTACATTTCAAACACTCTCTTCTTCTTCTTGTTCCTTCAGGAGACTCTCTTTTATCAGTAACTTTTGTTTCTGAACTGCAATAAATACATTTCATTACCTAATTAAATTAATAAAAGCCAGGTTATTAGATAATTAATCATTATCAATTTTTGACCATCAATTTTACAAGTTTCCCCCATTTTACCACTTTTTATAAATACAATGTAGGGTATATCTGTTTTTCAATTATGCAACCTATTGTATAAATTAATTTATAAGATTTTATTGGATAATATTGTATTTAAATATTTCTATACAATAGAAAGTATTGAAAAATAAAATTCCGAAGACAATAAATTTTTAAATACAATTAGT
>CAYIAV010000075.1:0-3841 GCA_964361505.1 Candidatus Woesearchaeota archaeon
GGGCAAAAGATACAGGGGCAAAAATTGTAAAAATAATAGAAGTGCCTGGCTCTTTCGAGATACCTTTGGCTGCAAAGGATCTGCTTGAAGACAAGGACATAGACGGAGTGGTGACAATAGGCACTATCATAAAAGGAGGCACCGATCATGATACTGTTGTTGCCCATACAGTTGCAAGAAAATTGCTGGATTTGTCATGCGAGTACAACAAACCAGTCTCTCTAGGCATTTCTGGCCCAAACATCACATGGCAGCAATCAGAAAAAAGAATTGAGGAATATGCAATAAGGGCTGTTGATAGTGTTGTGAAGATGCTGAGAAAGGAGTAGTTATAAGTTGTTAATTTCTTCTACATCAAATCTTCCTTTTGATATTTCCTTTTTTATTTCTCTAACTTCTGGAACAGAATCACCAGTATTCGGTATGGAATTATCAAGCATCTTTTTAATGTGTTCCGATTCAGAATAAATCCATTGAACGCCTTTTGTGTCAATGATTATTTTACCGTTTTCAAAAAGGTACTGCAAAATAACTTTTAAAGTTTGGTGCATAACTTTTTTTGGAAGCTTTCTTTTTAACTCTGATATTTTTATCGGCATATCTCTATGTTTTTTCAGAAAGTCCTCCACCATTAAGACTGTGTTCAAGTTTGGGTAGCGCTTTATTTTGGTGCCTTTTTGTTCTGTTACTTCAGTTTCTGTGAATTTTAGTTTTTGCATTTTACTCATATACTTTATATCAATTGATACTTAATATGTACGAAGTTATATATAAAGTTTTGGAAATATATACTAGATAATATATATATTTAAATAGAACCTACTAATATAAACTAAAATGATATAAAAACATATAGAGATTAATAATAATCACAGGTGGCAAATATGGAAATGAAAAGAATATTTTATCTCAAGGCAAATAGAAAAGAATGGAATGATAAATTTAATGAAAAAAACAAAAATTTAGATTGGACATTGATAAAAAATCGTCCTACTTACGAAGGAGGAGTACTTTATAGTGCTAGGCATAAAAAAAGAGATTACTTCGAACTTGTTAAGCCAGGGGATTTAGTTATTCTACATTCTACACATATTCATAGTAGCAGAAAAAACAAAGAAGGAACAATAGATAGACAAGAATTTATACCCAAACCCAGAATTGTGGGAATAAGCAAGATAAAAAAAAGATTGTACTATGATGACCGTTATAAGGATTATGTGATTAATATAGATGTTAAAAATATGATTCTTTTTAATAAGCATATAGAAATAAGGGAGTTAGATATAATTCACAATAATTTACTTAAAAATGCAGAACCTTTCAAAGTAGGATCAAATAGATTTGGATTAACAGAACTAAAAAAGGAAGAATATGAAATAATTATGGACAAAATCATCAATAAAAATCCAGAATTAAAAAATAAAATAAAGCAATTGGAACAAGGGTAAAATGCAACAACAAACCTTAACAAATTTAACCATAGAATATTTTTTTCAAAAATTCAAAGAAAAAATGGACTTATTGTTAGACGACAATATTTTTATTGGTTTATATGATAAAGACGAACTTGAAGATTCGACATGGACAATGTTATTCGATACAGCCATTTTTCTCGCAGTTAAAGAATTAAACGATAAACATGGTTTGAATTTATCAATAGCACCAGAAGAGGCTACAGGTAGAGGAGGCTATACCGATATATCCATATTTTCAAGTGATGGCAAAATAAAGTATTTTCAAATTGAGCATGAGAATAGACCAAAATCAAGAATCAAAAATACAAGGCGTTTAATTAAAACTAGTTTAGAAAAAACAGTTTATAATCTCTCAAAATCAGATGCCAATTCCAAAATTATTATAACTTATTATTTTGATGATTATAAAAGAGAAGAACTAAATAAAGATATTGAACAATATAAAAATAAATGGGTTAAATCAAATAATAATGCTAATTTATTTTTGTTTTTGGCATCTTCTGATAAAGCGTCAGAATTTGATTTAATAAAAATTTGATGGATTATGACAAAGATAAACTTTGAAGTTAACAAAAATGACATTAAATTAAAGTTAGAAGGGAATATAGATAACACTACATTAAAAGAATTAAGGAAACTTATCAATAATAAAAAGATTAGACATGAAAATTCTTCTTCAATAGATGAAGAGTATAATCAAAGTAACAATGAATTTTATGATATTGAATATAAATTTAGAGATATTTCATCAAAATTAAGAAAAAACAAAGATTTTCAATTATTGCTGCCAAAGTTGTACGAGCAGTATGATGAATATTGTATTGAATCTGTAAGACTTCAAAATATTTTGGATGTTTCATTAAAAAATACCAAAGCTCATAAAGAATTCAAATTGAATGAAAAGGAGTTTAAGAAACAAGTACAAAATATTTATACAAACATCAGAAAAAATAAAGTGGAATTTCTATTAATTCATATTGCTGGTTTGAATAATAACGAACAAATTTCAATTATAATAGATTCTATTTCCAGAGAATTATTCAATACACCAAAAAAGATAATTAAATCTGAATATGAATCAGATAAAACTTTAATTGAAGTAATATTTTTTGGGAAGAACATAAATAAAAATTATTTTGATTATTCTGGTAATTGATTTTAACATTCCTAAAAAAACTTTTCCAAAGACGTCTCTAATTTCCTTATTTTCTTAGGCTTTGCAAGTTTTCTTATATTTTCCTGTTGCATCAAGGAATTCAAAAATAACTTTCTTGTTTTTTTATTCAAAACACTATGCTCAAGCATTTCTGCCATCTCTGCAGCTTTCAATCCAGAATTCTTCAGGATTGCTGCTAATCTATCCACATTTGTCTTTCTGAATTCCTTGACAATTTCGTCATTACTCAGGATATTTGATAAAAATTCCTTTCTTGAGTTAGAAGTAAAAGAGTCATTTGAAAGCATCTTTGCCATCTTTGCAGGCTCGCTGAGAAGCAAAAATTTTGTCAATTGCAAAGTCCTTATTATATCATTCTTGTAATACTGCGTGTCAAGGTTTTCCATTACATCATAAAGAATGTTTTCAAACTCTATAACCTCAACCTCTCTCTGGTTAAATTCCCTTATTATCTCGCTCTTCCTTGACTTTGATACAGCTCCAAGTATCATTATTTTTTTAATTTTTGATTTTTGAATTGAAAATTGTTTAATGTGGTTGTTCACTGCCTCAGTAATGCTTTTATCTTCAAATTTCTCGTCCACAATTCTGCTTATTGATTTGTCAAGATTTGTTGTCTCCGCTATATTGTTGGTTATAGAGCAGCTTACCTCAACATGAAACACTTCATTAACTCTGTCTTTGTCAAACTTCAATGCAAGAATTCCGCAATCGCGATTGCTGCTGGTCTTGATATTATTAATAGTAAAAAGCCCCTTTTTGTTGTACCAGTAATTAACTATCTCCTTTTCAGCGCTCATAAACCATCCCCTTTTGAAGCAATAGATTAGTTTTTGTTTATAAGGTTTGTGGTTTTATATATTAATAAGATTCAAACCAATGAAATCATCATGCTTCCTATTTATCGTTGCATTTAACTTAACCAAAACAATCTCGCATGTTGCTGCTATTGTGCCTTCTTTAAGGTGGCCTGCAGTTGCCTTCATTTTCTCATCGCTCAATGTGATGTGGCAGTGCAAATAAACCTCTTTGTTCATTGTTGTGATGTTGCCGCTCATGTTTATGATTTCTAGTGGCTGTTTTAATGTTTTTGAGGTATATTTTTTGTTCTCAACAATATAGTGCGCCAATTCAGCTTCCCCTAAGGCGCCAATGCCAAAAAAGTAGCCGCATTTTATCTTGTTTTTAT
>CAYIAV010000076.1:0-3786 GCA_964361505.1 Candidatus Woesearchaeota archaeon
TCAACACATTTATTGAAACAAGAATTTGCAAAAGCATTTGATGTAAAATTCAAGGACAAAGATGGAAATGATAAATATGCATTCATAACTTGCTACGGCCCTGCTGTTTCAAGAATATTTGCCTCTGTAGTAATTGTTCACGGAGATAATAAAGGACTTAAATTCCCATGGGAGATTGCTCCTACCCAGGTAGTTATTGTCCCAATAGACATGGAAAATGAAAAAATAAATAAAACGGCAAAAAGTCTCAAAGAGCAAATTGAAAAATTCGCCTCTGTTAAAATTGATGATTCTGAAAAGCGTCCAGGAGAAAAATTCAATTACTGGGAAATGAAAGGGGTTCCAGTAAGAATAGATATTGGAGCAAAAGATTTGAAAAATAAAAAGTTAACTCTGTTCAGGAGAGATTTGGATAAAAAAATTGTGGTTAGCGAAAGCAAAGTTTTGAATGAAATAAAAAAGATAGCAGAAGAAACAACAGAAAATTTAAGAAAAAAAGCAGACAAGCTATTCAACAACAGAATAAAAGATGCCAAGAGCATTTCTGAAATCAAAAAAGTTATTAACGACGGAGGAATTGCAAGAATTTCTTTTTGTTCTGTGGAAAAGCAGGGAGAAAAATGTGCGGAAGTTGTTGAAAAACAAATCAATGCGCAAATTCGGGGGACTAGGTACGATGAGAAACAAAAAGTTTCAGAAAAATGTGCTGTTTGTGGAACAAAAGCAAATCATGTTGTTTACGTTGCAAGAGCATATTAGCATTAAAATCTCAATATTCTAAGAATTCCAGCATACCAAGGAACATCAACAATAGTGATAGGTAAATTTTCTTTAACAGAATAGTCTTTTCCACTCACATCCTTATAGATAATCTCAATAACAGGTTCATTATAGTAAAAAAAGTCTCCATTAAAAGGAACAACAAAATCACTTTTAAATTTCAAAGTCTCCTGAGAAAAAACCTCTTTGTTTCCAACTTTGGCATAAACTGATTTAACCTCAGTATTAGGGCTCAAAATAAATTTAAGTTCTGCGCTTTCTTTATATTTTACAGTAGAAGGATGTTTAATATCAATTATTCCCACGCTGGCGTCATTTAAAATTTTTAAATCAAAATAACTTCTTTGTAATAAATTTTCACCTTTTAAATTAACAATGCCTTCTTTTCTTTCCTCTTTTAAGTCAAATATAAAATCAATAGCTTTTTCTTCAGAAGATGAAATATCAATTTTCTTGCAGTCATTTTCAAAGCAAAGATCTAAACCAAAAAAAGAATTTTTATCATTATTCTTGACAGTGCAGTGAATCTCACCTTGTCCTTCATAAGTATAATAAGTTTCACGAGAAGGATTGCAAATCAATTCAATATTGCTAATAGTTTCTTCTTCTAATTGCTCTACTTTAGATTCAGCTTCTTCATTGCTATAAACCTCATAGTTCTCTCCATATTCTAGTTTAATAGACTGATTATTTCCATAAGAATCCTTAACTTCTAACTCAGATTCATAAACAAATCCCCCTTTAAGATCTTTAGGAACATCTACTAAAAACAAAGCAGATTCCTTGCTGTTTGGTTTTAATAAAAGTTCAATGCTGTTTTTCTTTATTTCAGTAGGACCTTTGGTTAAATAAACTGTTAATGGCAAATAAAAATTTTCATTATTTTTAACGGTAATCTTCAAAGGAACTTTACTTCCAGGTCCAACATTATTTTTTAGTAATTCCAGGCTAATTTCATTATCATAAGAAACTAATTCTCCTTTGCTAAGAACATCTACTTCAATGTTTAGTTCTTTAGGATTCAAATTAATATTTCTTGATCTCCAAGCATAATTAACACTGGAATTTTTAATATCAGTGCTTTCTTTCATCTTAATATGAGTAGCATCTACATAACCTAGTTGCCCATAAGTAGGATCAAACGCAACCCACCCAACATTAGGAAAGTAAACCTCTGCCCATGCATGATTCCCAAAATCATTAATCACATTAGTATAGCTAGACCCTGTAACAAATCTCGCAGGTATCCCTTTAGATCTTAACATTGCAACAAACAAAGTAGTAAGCTCATCACAAACTCCTTTCTTATTTTCCAATACCCAAACAGAGCTTTGAGAGGCCTCTGCAGTTAAAGTCTCAAGATCATAATCTATATTCTCTTTGGTCCAACGGGCTATCTTATAAACTACAGCAAAAAGATCATCTTCTCCTTCAACAAGTTCATTCGCTTTTTCAATTATTCTCAAATCATCAGAATTAACCAGGGGTGTTGAAGTTAAATAAGGCTTATATGAAGATAAGTCTTCTTTAATAGGAAAAGGAATCTTTTGGGTAATCTTATTAAAATTAGTTCTAGTATCAACAACAGAATCAATACCAAAAACAAGCTCAGGATTATAATCTTCCCATGTGTAAGTAATTGTATCCCCTTTTCTAATTTTGGCATCAGGAACAGATATAATATTTTCATCTTTCACTTCCTGAAACTCATTATTTTTAGGATAAAAGCTAAGCTCACTAGATATATACTCTAAATTATAGTTGCTTGACTCCTGAACAGCTTGTAACTCCCCATTAATTTTAACTTGCACTTCTAAAGAATCATAAACATTCAACTCTTCAGCATAAACACCAGATAAAGATACAATAAACACAATAAATAAAGTAAAAAGTTTCATTTTATACTTTTTTGAATTCTATTTTTAAACTTAATAAAGTCTTGTTTTTTTACATGAAATCCACAAGCAAAAGTATGTCCTCCCCCTTGCCCTTCTATTCCTGTTAAAGCCTTAGATAAAATAGAAGGCAATTCAATTCCAGATGTTTCTGATGATCTTAAGCTTCCCTTCACATCATCATTTTGCTCCCTGCCAACAAGAATAATTTTTTCAGGATAACGATAAATCAATTCATTAGAAAGTTCACTCGAAAAACTATATCCTTTGCTAGTATAAGTAAAAACCATAAGCTTAGCATCATTATTCTCGGAAATAGCTCTATCTAAAAAATTTTGATACACTCTAAGTATCTTATCAAATTTTTCATAAAGTTTTTTTCCAGCTTCACTTTTCTGATAAAGAATTTCATAGGGGGTTTTGATTTTTAATAACAAATTAATGTAACCATAAACATTATCTGCCTTTCCTTTCAAGATAAAAGAAAAAACCCTGATAAGCTTGCCAAACTCAGTGTCAAACATAACTTCAGGAGGATTCTTAATATTCTTTGAAGGAACAATATCCTTGTACTTTTTCTTAAATTGGGCATAACAGGATAAATGCCAGTCTCCAACAATCCCAACCATAGCAACCCATAAGTTATCATTAGTAATTTTATAGCACCAATAGCTTACAGGTCTATTGTCCTTATCATCTTTCACTCTAGGATTAAAATAATTAAAACCGCCATGGAAGTTCTCAGGAGAATGATGATCTATCCAAATCAGAGGAACATGCACTTCTTTGATAAACTCATCAGAAATCATAGGTTTGTCTAAAACCAAGATCAAATCAGGGCAATATTGCCTAACTTTCAAAATATAGCGTTCATCTAAAACAGGAGAATTTTTTAACACCACACCCTTAAACTTTTTATATTTCTTTTCTAATAATAAATAGCTGCAAAGCCCGTCAGGATCATCATCAAAAAAAATAAGAGGATTCTGACTCTTCTCAATCATTTCCCTAATCTCTCGAATTTTAATCATTTTCTATATTGATAGTAATCGTAAACTGCTTTTATAGACTTAACTGCATTTTCAGGGAATTGAAAGCAGGGAATTCCTTT
>CAYIAV010000077.1:0-3742 GCA_964361505.1 Candidatus Woesearchaeota archaeon
TTCCTCTAGCTCCAATTCCAAATAATTTTTTAAAGAAGCTTGCAATAGAGTCAAAGAATCCGACATTTCCAGTTATCCTATTATCATCTGAATCAACAGGTGCATTTTGGACACCATAAACACTAAAACTAGATAGTATTAATAACAATAAGAAAAATACAGCTACACTCTTTTTTTTCATAATAATCCTAACCCTTAATCATTATATAAAAGTTTTTATTTATCTTGCTCTATCAAAAGCATTATTAATCTCTCCATCACTCCAGCCTTTAGCCTTTAATGCGGTTCTTACTTGATTTTTAGTAAATCCTTTTCTAAGAGAATTTTTCACATAATCAACTAATTTCTTATGACTCTCACTTGTAGTACTACTGCTAGTTTCATAAAACTTTGAGGAATAATTGCCAAAACCCAGTTTAGGAGATTTTGGCTTTGAAAAATAAAGATAATAAACAGCTAGTCCAATAAGCAATAGCCCCAAAAGTACAAAGATAACAATCACCCAAGGGAACTTTCCTTTATCTGCAACAGTAGGATCAGTGCCATCTCTAAACTCTTCAATATTAGTCCTTCCATCATTATCAGAATCATCATCAGGCCCAGCAGATAAACTTCCAAAATATTGCAGTTCCCATTCATCTTCTAAACCATCAAAGTCTACATCAGTAATAGGAGAAGTTCCACATTGAACATTACCAGTACAACTAGAGTCAGCACAATCAACTAATCCATCGCAATCATTATCTCTAGCATCATTGCATAATTCAAGAGTAGCTTTAGTTTCGCCAATGCAGACCCCATTCCACTGGCTGTTAACACATTCTTCAGTTCCACCTCTACATTCTCCAATATTGACTCCGCAGCTTTTTGTTTGTCCTGAAGTGCAAGCTCCAACAGCACATGCATTATCAGTATAATCTATGGCCCCATTACAATCATTGTCTAATCCATCAGTGCAAATTTCAGTAGCAGTTGGATAAATTCTTGCATTTGAATCATCACAATCAACATTTGAACAACTTCCATCTTTGTCTCTGTCAGTAGTACATTTACTATCCACATCATTTATATCAATAATCTTGCTGTCAATTTTACATTGCTCATCTTCCTTTCCATCTTCTGAAGTCTTGACATAAACTCTAAATTTATCTTTTTCATCAACACTAGCAGGTATCTTTAATTTGAGTATAACATCATCTTCTTTTCCTCTCAAATCAGTTATAGTTTGTTCCTCTTTTACAATTTCATCTTTTTCATCCATATTATACAGGAAAGCTTCAACTAAAATATCCCTCTTTTCAGATCTAGAAGTTACATCTAATTCTATTTCAATTTCCTCTCCTACATCATACTTATTCTTATTAGTTTTAAATCCTGAGATATCCAAGCCTTCCCCTTTAATTCCGTCTTCACAAATTTCTATGTCTGTTACATTTATATTAACCATTAATAATGAATTACCCCAGCTTGCAACTGGAACAGCATTGCAATTTGGATTTAAGACGCAGCTAACGACTTTATTTGCCATTGGCTCATTTCCAACATCACATCTATCAAAAGAAACTCCATCAGTAACTTTTGATTTTGTTGCACACACTGTATCTCCTATTTTGCCATCAACACATACGTTATTAGAATCTGATGCATTTCCAAAAATACTATACTTGCATATAAAGTCTAAATCAGTTCCTATCAGGGCCTTTCTCACAGGTACAACTATAGCCGTCAAGTTGACATATGCACCTGTACAATCAGTATCAAGTCTATCAACCACTCTATCTCCATCATTATCAACATTATCTATGCACCCATTTGTATATTGATTTTCTTTAGTTGGACTTGTTATGTCTGCTTGCACGCCAAAAGTAATGCTTTTAGATGTATGGTATCCTTCATTATCTATAGCTTTAACATTTAATGTATAAACCCCTCTAGGTAAGGTATAAGTAAATTCAGGAGTAGCGCCTATAACCCCAATATTGTCTATGCTCCATTCTATATTTGCTACATTCCCATTATCAGTAAACTGCCCTCTGAAACTAATATCATTTATAGCATAATTTTTATCCGCCTCAGGTGAAATAATAGTAACAGTAGGAGCAACATTAGGATCAACAGTTATTTCAACATCATATCTGCCAATACTGTGAATATTTGTTGTATCTCTAACTTGTAACTCAATTTCATGTGAGCCAACTCCTAAATTATTCTTAGTAAATTCTTGAACATTGCCAATAGTATTAATAACAGGATTGTTATCCCCAAACCTGTCTATCCACAACCATTCAATTATATTCCCAGAAACTCTTTCTCCTTTAAATAAAACATTTTCTCCTCTTTTGAAAGAGCTTCCATCTCTAGGACTTGCAATATTAGCCATAGGTGCATCCGGTTCTCTTATCGTAACATCAACATAATCAGATTTAGAATTTCTCTCTTCATCTGTAACAGTAACAGTTATTCTGTGGGTTAATTTAGATAAAGTGCTAATGCTAAAAATCGCATTTGTTGATAAAACTGTTCCATCTGTGTCAGTCCAGGTGTAAGTAACTGTTCCTCCATCAGGATCACTTGCGCTTGCTTCAAACTGTATACTTGTTCCTTCAACAAACTCAACCTGTTTTCTATCATTAGGTCC
Source organism: Candidatus Woesearchaeota archaeon (assembly GCA_964361505.1). Taxonomy (GTDB): domain Archaea; phylum Nanobdellota; class Nanobdellia; order SCGC-AAA011-G17; family GW2011-AR20; genus JACQNJ01. The sequence continues at coordinate 2,639 of CAYIAV010000077.1, forward strand.
CAAAGGTTTGACTACAGATACAGTAGGCGCATTTACATCAGTAATCTCAACATTCACTGTTGCACTTCCTTCATGATTTCCAGCATCTTTAACTTTGTATGTGATTCTATGAACTCCTTTTACTAAATCGTTTTTCTGTAAAACAGTTTGGCAATTCACATTATTGCTACAAGTTCCAGTTCTAATTACTACATCATCAATCTCCCAAGTATATGCTGCCAAATTTGAAGTATGCTCTGCTACGCCAGCAAAGAATAAAGTTTCTCCAAGTCTAGAAGTACTAGGAACTTCACTTATAGAAACAACAGGTGCCCTAGTGCTTGTATCGTCGACAGTGAATCTTAATTCTGTTGAATGGCTGTTATTATCATTATCCACAACAGTTAATTTAACTGTATAAATCCCAGTAGTATCAAATGTATGAGATAAATCTATTTCATTTGAAGACCTAATTGCTTGAGCAACCCCGCTCTTTTTAATTTCCCAAGTTCTACTTCTTATACCTCCTGGAGCAGTATCTGCACTATTGCTGCTATCAAATCTAACAGCAGTTCCTTTATCTATTCTACCATCATTTTCAACTGCACTTATGATTACTGCAGTTGGAGGATTTTCGCTTGGATTATAAACTTCTATTGTAATGCTCTTAGTAGATGTACGTGTTCCATCCCCAACAGCTAATTGAATAGTATAATCTCCTTTAGATGTAAAAGTGTGTTGTGTTCTCATTCCATTTAAAGAAGCAACTTCAAATCCAGTAGAACTTCTAATAGTCCATCTATAAGCTAAGCTGGCTGCCGCTGTTTCAGCATCACTGCTTCCAGTAGCATCAAGTTCAACAAGCCTATTTATTGGATATCTTGTTAGTGTTTCTGGATCATTCTTTTGTATAGGAGATTTTATTACAACAACAGGGGCATAATTTTCCGCTGTAGTTACAAAGCCGGAAGGTTTGCATTTTCCACTTACGCAATTATTGCTCTTACACTGATTATTTGCAGAACAGGTTTGTTCATTATCCATCTTAGATAAACAGCCTGCAGTATCCCAGTAACAACTACTTGCACCTGTAGTGACACATAGTTGTTGAGACAGACTTGCACA
>CAYIAV010000078.1:0-3708 GCA_964361505.1 Candidatus Woesearchaeota archaeon
CTTTTTTTTGTTTATTAATTGGCATATTAAATCATCCTTTGCAGTAAATCATTAACTTTGTCTTTCCTATATCCTAAAACCCCCCCCATAGAAAAAGGTTTTTTTATACCTCCTCTTTCAAATCCTCGTAAAGGCGGTTTTAATTTAAAAAAAAGTTTTAACCCAGGAACATCACTTATTTTTTTCTTTCCTTCATATAACTGATCAGCAAAAGTATGGATATCTATTTTTAATTTTTCTTTTACATATTTATCATCAAGTTTTTTATTGCCTGGTAGTCTCCCTCTTTCATTCAATAGTTTTGTTAAAGTTGCATTGTCAACCTCTCCCCAGGTAACATAGTCTTTAATTTTTTTCAGCATTCCTATAATGTTCTTGTCATTATCTACAATAATGCAGTGATATTTGTTGTAAATCTTAAGGATGTGCATAGTATCTTCTATTCTTCTGTTCACTCCAGCTCTTCCTCTTACGCGAATGACAACAAGTTTACTCATTTTTTCCCTTTATTATTCCTAAATGCTCAATATCTTTGCTTGATACTTTAGTTTTGGATAATTTCTTAAATGCATTAAAGCAGGCTGTTACAAGGTTTAATTTATTCTTGGAGTTCATAGCATTTGCATAAACATCTTTTATTCCTGCTAAATCCAAAATTTTTTTGCATTCTTCTTCAATACATAAACCAGTTCCCATAGGAGCAGGGATTAACTCTATTTGGACAGAACTGCATTTTCCTGTAACCTTAAAAGGCACAGAGTGAGAAGTTCCGCATCCACATGCCCAGCTTCCACATCCTCTTCGAACACTCATTAAGTTTAATTTGGCAGCTCTCAAAGCTTTTTCTCGCGCAGGCATTGTTTCTTTGGATTTTCCAAATCCTATTCCAACATATCCATTCTTATTGCCAACAACAGCTAAGCAGGCAAAATTTGGTTTATTTCCTTCTTTAGTCTTCTTTTGTGTTTGTCTCCAGATGCTCTTCTTTCCTCCGCCAAATTTTCCTTTTGATTGTCCTATAGACAGTAAAGTGGATTGCAAATCAGGGACAAGTACATCAATAATTTGAGGTTCTAAAATCTTAACACCTTTGGTAAGAATATCTTCAATACTATTAATTTCCCCAGATTTTACTTTTCTGCCAATATCAGTCTTAGGAGTCCATCCCTCCTTATCAAATCCTTTGATAATAACCCCCTCTGGAGGCTCTACAACAATGACTTTTTCTTCTTCAACCATTTTGTATACTCTCTATATTTTTCTTAATTTCATCAAAACTTTTACTAATGTTTTCCGGCCTGACATTTTGTCTAATGTATCCTGAAAATTGTTTCTTGTATTTCTCGGAATTACCTATTTTTAAAGCATACTCTTCTATATGCTTACCCCTGATTCTTTCTTCAGTAGGTAGTATCTCTTCATTCACAGAAATTTCTAAGCCTGCATTAATTGCTCCTTTTAACACAGCATAAAGTGAATTTCCTTTAAGAGAAGAATGCAATCCAATATCAAAAATAGCTGTCTTAATTTTATATTTCCGAGCTTTATAACCCAGTAAATAACCAAGTAAGTAGGAAGATGGTAAATTATTTATATGATAGCTCCATCCTAACTTCTTTAAATCAGTTGTTGCAGCAGAGACAATAACTTTATCTCCTTTAGGGATATATTGAACTAGTTGAGCAATGATGACATTTGTTTTCTTCCTTACAACAAGCCTGGTTTTTTTTGAAGAAAGAATTTTCAGTCTAGATCTGTAATCAGTTTTTCCTTCTCTCTTCCTTTTTAGAGGAACGGTATATCTTCTATTGCGTGCCATGTTTAATAAGCTCGTGCTCCTCCATATACCTCTTAAGATGCCTTCTGCTTCTAAAGAATCCGCCTTTGGATTTTAAGTACATTTCTTTGTAAGTTTTTGAATCAATTATCTTCTTATCATGAAGTGATTTTAGGAATTTTCTTTGAACTCTTACCCTTCTAATCCATTGTGTTTTTTTTGGAGTCCTAGAATTTTTTGATCCCTTCCTGGATCCGCTTCCTTTTCTTCTTCCTTTCTTTTTCTGAACAAGATTTTTTCTTGCTCTTACCCTGGAATGTAAATTTATATCCTTCTCAGCAATAATCTTCTTTCTGATAAGTGCTTTTACATCATTGCTAGTAATGGCATCTTTTATTTGCGATAATGAATTAATATCAAACTTTATCTTGCTTGCGCTTGTTTTTAAAATTCTCGCCGCCAATTTTTTCTGTAAACCAAGATCCATCTTACAATCCCTTCTCCAGCACATTTCTCTTTTCTTCTTTTTCCATTTCTTTTCTCGCTTCTTCAGTCAAAACTTTCTTTTTTTCTTCAGTTTGAACTACTTGTTTCTTCTTCTCTCGTTTTTTATTCTTTTGAGTTTTCATTTCTTCAACTTTACTGAGAAATTCGTCATAATCTTTGATGTTTAAAAGTTGAATATGAATCTCTTGAGCTTTTTTCACAATTGTAATTTTCTTTTTCATTCCTAGACTTGATGCAATTATTCCAACATTTTTTTTAATATCAAATGTAGTTAATTCTTTAAGAGTATGAATTAATACAGGTGAAAATCCATTAATTAGTCCCTTGTCTTTGCCTGAACCATATCCTATTTTAGGGGTTAAACCTTGTCCGCCTTTACATAGTCTTAATTTATTATGAATGCCTCTAGGTCTTCTCCATGCACTTCCCAAACTCTTAAAATGTACAGATTCATGTCTTACAAACTTTCTTTTTGTTTTCATACTACAGATTTTCCACCTTTACTGACAATGTAAACCCCATCTTGGAATACTCTTCTGTCTTTATTAGTTATTCTTGTGCATTGTTCAATATTTGCTGCAGTTTGTCCTGCAATCTCTTTATTAACGCTAGTGACAGTAATCTCGTCTCCTTTGATGGTTACTGTAGATCCTTTTACAACTTTTGCTTTCCTAGCAATCTTTTCCCCAAGAAAATTCTTAACAATTATATTATCCTTTTCTAAAGAAACACTCATAGGAAAATGCCCAGAGCAGATTTTTAATTTATACTCATAAGGCTTCAAGGATCCTTGAATCATGTTTCTAATATGTGCTGCATTAGTATTAATTAATCGCTTTTCTCTTTTAGTAAAATCTCCCTTGGAAAAGAGTACAACAGAACTATTTTCTTTTTTAATTCCAATTACTGCATTTCGAATAGTTAAAACATTTTCTCCTACAGGCCCACTAACTTTAACTGTTCTTGCATCTATTTCAAGGCTAACACTTTCTGGAATATCGATTTTTTTTTCAGGAGTCTTAACCATGTTAATAAGCGTAAGATAGTAATCTTCCTCCATAGCCTTTCTCTTTTGATTCCAAATGAGTCATAATTCCTTTAGGGGTGGAAACAATTATAATGCCAAAATCTTTTGCAGGCAAATACCTTTTTTCATATTTTTCTATATTGTCTTTTTTAAACGAAAATCTAGGTTTAATAACTCCGCATTTGTTGATTCTTCCTAAAAGATTAACATGAACAATATTGGATTTCCCATCTTCAATAATCTTAGATTCTCCTAAATATCCATTATCCTGCATGATAGTTAAAACTGCCTTGACAGTCTTTGACATCGGTTTGACTATGCATTCCTTTTTTCCTATCTTGTCACAATTATGAATCTTGGACAAGACACTTGCTAATGGATCATTCATTGACATCTT
>CAYIAV010000079.1:0-3617 GCA_964361505.1 Candidatus Woesearchaeota archaeon
GGCATCTCTTTATACATATACTTAAACATGTCTTCAATAGCAGGCATTCCTATTTTCTCAGCTTTTTCAACAGCTTCATTAATTTTTTCCTCAACTCTTTTCAATAATTTTTCCTCATCATTTTTATTCCAATATTTTTTAATTTCTAAATACCTCTTAATTCTGTCAATTGGGTCTTTTTTAGTCCATTCTTCAACTTCTTTTTTTGTTCTGTATTTTGAAGCATCATCTGCAGTTGTATGATCTCCAAGTCTATAGGTTACACATTCAATTAATGTAGCTCCTTTCCCATCTTTAGCTTTCTTCAATGCTTCCTGAGTAGCTTTGAACACAGCAAACAAATCATTACCATCTACTTGAATTCCATCAAGTCCATATGCTAAAGCTTTTTGCGCTATTGTCTCAGAAGCAGTTTGTTTTTCCCTAGGAACAGAAATTGCATATTGGTTATTCTGGCAAATAAAAACAATTGGAATTTTAAAAACACCAGCAAAATTCAAGCCTTCATGAAAATCACCTTTTGATGTAGCTCCATCTCCAAAAAATACAACTGCAGCTTTTCTTTCTTTTCTTAATTTAAATCCCCAAGCAAAACCAGCAGCATGTAATATTTGTCCAGCGACAGGTACAGAATAAGTAAAGCAGTTTACACCATCAGGAATTTTATTTCCTCTTTCATCTCCTGCAACTGTCTCAATAATCATTTCAGCAGGCAATCCTCTTGTTAAAAAAGCAGCAGTTTCTCTAAAAGCAGGAAACATCCAATCCTCTTGCTTCATAGCATAACAGCTTCCAACTTGACAAGCTTCTTGTCCTTTAACCTGGGCAAAAGTTCCTATCTTTCCTTGCCTTTGTAATGCCAATAGTTTATCATCAAATTTTCTAGAGAAAACCATTAACTCATACATTCTTATAATCTCATTTTTATTCAAAGAAGGCATTAATTTTTCATCTACTCTTCCATTTTCATTTAAAATCTGTAGATATTCGATATTACTTTTAAAAACTACTTTTTTAGGCATTTCATCACTCCTACTTCCCTAATGCCCATTTTTTAAATTCATTATAAGGAACAGCTCCACATAAGCCTTTATTGGTTTTTTCATTAAAGAAAAAAGGAACTCCACCACAATCAATTATGTCCAGCTTTCTTCTTAACTCATCATTCTTGGCATTATGCCACACTTCTATCTTAACAATTTTAACTTTTTCCTCTTTTTCTAATTTCTCTATTAAAGAATCCATATCACGGCAGTGCGGGCATTCAGATCCTGTGAACATTAGAAGTCTTTCTCCCATTTAAAACACATCACTAGTTTAGAATACCATTTGTATATAAATATTTGTTTGAATAAAATTTTACTCTCTAGAAGTAGTCAAAATAGAAAGATTTATAAATATTAAAAAATAAAAAATAAACATGGAAAATGACATTCCAGACAATGGACAGAGAAGCTTCACTAGTAGACAAGCGATCTATGAACAAATCTTAAGTCTAGAGCATATAAGAACATTGGAAGAATGCAGAAATTTAAATCCATTACAAGCATTAAGGTTGGCAAATAGTACTCACAATCCTATGCTTTATGCGATAGTACACGATGAGATACCAAAAGGAGCTTTGGAGCCATACGAAAAAAGATTGAGGGGATTTGCCGGATTTTATATGCAGGGTAGAATGAAATTAGCTGCAGAGGTAGAGAGACTAGAACTATCTTTATACTGTTATAATCTTTCAAGGTAGGATTTAACAACACAACTTCTTAAGTTTAATAGGAATACTTCTCTCTCATTTTCAGAAAAATTTAAATAAATGATTTATATATCTATTTTTAGGTGTGGTTAAAAACACAAGAAAAGATATTATTGTTGGTATTGACCCGGGAACTACTAAGGGATATGCTCTTCTAGACCTTGATGGCAATTTATTAAAGTTAAATTCTTTAAAACACACTTCACATGAAACATTGCTAAGAGAGATTACTTCTGTTGGAAATCCAGTCATAATAAGCACAGATGTTATTCCAGCTCCAAAACTAGTAAGAAAGATAGCAAGTGCAACTGGCGCAAGAATCATTCATCCTGAAGTAAGTTTAGGCAAAAAAAGAAAAAGAAAATTAACAAGCTCTTACGGTATGGAACTAAAAAAAGAAAGCTTAGATAAACATAAATTAGATGCATTAGCTGCTGCAAATTATGCATTTAAAAAAATAAGGGGTAAATTAGAAAGAATAAAGATAGTTCTTAACCAACAAAACAAATCTTATTTAGAAAAAAATGTTGCTTCTTTGGTTCTTACAAAGAATATGAGCATACATCATGCATTGCAAAGATTTTAAAAGTGTTTATAACAACAAACATTATGGTATTCTTAACAGCATCAGCAGTAATATACTCTAAGAATAAAGTTCTACTTATAAAAAGAAATAATGAACCAGATAAAAATAAATGAGCTCGATCAAATAAAAATGAAGTTATAGAATGAAAATGTTCTTCTTCAAGTGAAATATTAGAAGATGCAGCATTTGATCATAAAGATGTATTAAAGAAATTTTTTGAAAATGAAAAAAAGAATAATTAAAATATTAGACATATTAAAAAGAGAATACAAAATAAAAAAACCATTTTTAAATTTTGAAACAGATTTTCAGTTATTAGTATCAGTAATACTGTCTGCACAATGTACAGATGCAAGAGTTAACATAGTAACAAAAGAATTATTCAAAAAAGTAAAGCATCCTAAAGATTTAATAAAAATTTCACAAAAAGAGTTAGAAACTTATGTTTATTCAACTGGATTTTACAAAAATAAAGCAAAACATCTAAAAGAAACAGCAGAAATATTAGAAAAAAATTTTAAAGGGAAAATTCCAAATACAATGGAGCATTTATTAACACTAAAAGGGGTTCATAGAAAAACAGCAAATGTAGTCTTAGGTTATTTATTCAATAAAAAAGATGCATTTCCTGTGGATACTCATGTTAAACGCGTCACAAATAGATTAAATCTAACAAAAAATAAAAATCCAAGCAAAGTAGAGCAGGATTTAATGAAAATAACTTCAAATAATGAATTATTTAAACTCTCAACATTATTAATAATGCATGGAAGAAAAATTTGCAAAGCAAAAAATCCAAGATGTTTTTCTTGTAAAATAAGTAAGCTTTGTCCATCGGCATTTAAGTTTGAAAAAGATTTATAAATACAAAAGTTTTTGCATAAAATATGAAAAAGAGGTACATAACATTAGAAGAAGCAGAGAATAATATTTCAAAAGTTAAAGAATCACTGCAAAAAATTAGAAAATTAAGCGAAGCAATTTCAATTCTTCAGTCTATAGAAGTAAGCTATGATACAGAATTTGATGAAATTTATGCAGAAACAAAAAACAATAAGGAATTTCACAAATTATCTGTAGATTTGCATAAGGAATTTCACAAATTAATAAAACTAGGGTGTATTGTTCGAGACATTAATACAGGCTTGGTTGATTTCTTCTCAAAATTTGAAGGCAGGGAAATATTCTTGTGCTGGGAAATGGGTGAAGGTAAAATCTCCCACTGGCACGAAACAACTGAAGGTTATGAAATGAGAAAGCCAATATTTGAGATGTATA
>CAYIAV010000080.1:0-3564 GCA_964361505.1 Candidatus Woesearchaeota archaeon
TGACATGATTATTAGAGAAAGCTTATCTTTTTAAGCTTTTCGGTTTGTTACTATTATATAGAGATAACAATATTAGCAATTGTTTTTTACTAATATTTATAATATGCTACCCTATTAAATAATTATGATAGAAGTTTTAAGATTGACCCATAGAATAAGAAGAGACCCTAGGTTAAGCAGCCATGTTGCTTTAACTGCAAGAGCTTTCTTAGCTGACAAGATTTATTATTCTGGAGACCATGATGCTGCTTTTGAATCCTCTATTAATAATACTGTTAATAGATTCGGAGGAGACTTTGAAATTCTTTATGTTAAAGATGCTGTTAAATTTGTTCAAAAAAGAAAGGAGCAGAAGTTTTTGATTGTTCATTTAACTATGTATGGATTAGAGCTAGATAAAGAATTTAATAAGATTAAAAAAAATAAAGATATTTTAGTTATTGTTGGCAGTCAAAGAGTTGAACCTGAGTTTTATGAATTAGCAGATTACAATGTTTCTGTTACTAATCAGCCGCATAGTGAAGTAGCTGCTTTAGCTGTTTTTTTGCACATGTTAAAAGATGGAAAAGAATTTACTAATGAATTCAAAAATGCTAGACTAAGGATAAAGCCGAATAAAAAAGGGAAAGTTATTATTGAGAAGAAAGAAAAAACAATAAGATTATAAGTTTATAATTGACTTAGAACAATGTGGAAACAACTAATCTTATTTTAGCCTTTATTATTTCATTTGGAACTTTATTTATTGGAGCAATAAGCGGCGGTGTTGGTTTAGTCTTAAGACCCTTGCTTATACTTATAGGGTTTCCTGCAGCTATTGTTATTGGTTCTGTTAGGGTAGCTGCTATCTTTGGAGAGATTCCTGGAATTTATTTGCTTCATAAAAATAGAAAAGTGGATTGGAAATTGGTTTTATTCTTAGTCATTCCTATGTTCTTGGGGAGTTTAATTGCGGGATTTTTAGTGATATCTGTTGTTGAAGGATTTCTTGAAACTTTTATTGGAATTATTCTTCTGATTGTTGGGATTATTTTAATAATAAAAAGAAATACGGGGTTAAAAGAAGGAGGATTTATATTTTCTAAAAAGAAAAGTAATATTCTTGGATTTGCAGGAACTTTAGTTATTTCTTTCTTTAATACAATTACTGGGGGGATGGGACCTATGTTTTCTTCTTTTTACATTGCCAATTATGGAAAAAGCTACATCAGTGCATCTGCTTTAGGAAAAACCACTTCTTATATTGGAACAGGGCTTGCTTCTTTATTGTTTGTTATAACTGGTGTTATTGACTGGAGATTATTTGCAGTGATTGTACCTGGATTTTTACTAGAATCTTATTTTGGAACTCGCTTTGGATTAAAAAGAGGAGAAAAGTGGATTAGATTTTTAGTTTTATTGGTTATATTTGTTAGTGCTATTAAACTTCTTTTATTTTAACACTTTTGCACTTTCCTATCTACTGAACAAATAGAAATTCTTTTAAATTGCGTTAAAATTAGATACAATATGCCTCGGTAGCTCAGAAAACGCAAGTTTGAGCAATTGGTAGAGCACATGACCTAAAAGGTGTGAAGCTGTTAACCAGCTGACAGAGACCATGGGGTCACAGGTTCAAGTCCTGTCCGAGATTAACTTAGAGTTAACGGAAAGCGCTTTATTCTCGCCGAGGCTTTTCTTCTTTTTTCACTGATGTCTTCTAAGTCACCTAAACCCAATTTCCCTTCTAAGAATGCTAATCTTTCAGTAGTAGATGTAAAGGGAAAGTATTTATTTGTCTCTTTCCATATTTGGTATTTAGAAACATGCTTTTGGTTATTTAAACCCCATTCTTCTAGAATTTTAAGAGTTGATTCTTGTAATATCCTTATATACCCGTACCCTTCATATTTTTTGTATTTGTATTTTACCCCTTGTTTTGATAGCAGGTTGCACATCTGTTTCATTAACTTAAAACTTGCCATTCTTCCCTTTAATATTGCATAATTATCTAATGTAAAATCGGTATCAAAAATGCCACACAAACATCTCCTTTCAAAATTTTTTGTGCCTATAACTTGTTTTGGAATAAGTATGTCTACTTTACTCCCAATAGGAAATCTCAAAATTCTATTTTTGTATTCTAATATTAGCTTTGACTTGTATTGCGATTCTATTGCATTTCTGTTCGTTCTAATATTGTAATAAGCATTGCAGTTATATAACTTTTTCATAATACTTGCTATGTGGTTTACATGGTAGTTGTACTCATTTGATAGGTCTCCGCAGATTCCATAAAGATAACTAGACCCAGATTTTGATGTATGGATGTGTAGGCTACCATCTCCTATATGTATTCCACTTTCTTCTGCTAATAGCTCATTCATCCCTTCAGGTAATTTTATGTTTCTTTTTGTATCTTGCCAAGTTGGAGTAAACCTTTTGTCTTTTAGTGATGGCTCGATGAACATTTCTCTTAATTTTTTTGAAGAACCTATTTTTTGTCTTACTGCGGTATCGCTTGCATATCCTGCTATCCATGCGGTTAAATCTGTGTGAATATCTTTGAATGATTCGTATTGAAGCTTTGCTGCTGCAATTAATCTGTTTCTACCATCTTTTATTTTTCTAATTTTTTTTATTTCACCACTTGGAATTTCAAAAAAATTATTTGGGATTTCTAGTCTTTTCTTAATTGGTAATTTTCTCCAAGAATGAGGGATTTTTTTCACGAAGAAGTATAGATTCCTTAGCTTATATACTTTTCTGTATCCATCTTAAGGCGATTATATTCCTCTAAATGCTATTGTAAATTGCAAAAGGTTTTCTCTTGTAAAATGTCCATATTCTGTCCCCATAAGACCAATGCCACCACTCTAATGGATAATTAACAAAACCTGCTTCAGTCATTATTTTAATAAGGAAAAGTCTGTTATTTTTCACTTTATTTTTGAAAGGAAATTCTGTAGCTGCTTTTATTGAAACCGTATTTATCTTAGTGCCGAAGTTTATCTCTTTTTTATTTTTATCTACTAATACTAGGTCTACTGCCCCCCCAGTTGTATGGGGTGGAATTATTTTCGGGTTAGCTACCCATTTATCTGTTTCTTTTTCAAGCTCTTTATTTGTTAAGCTTGGAAATTTGTTTTTTAATTCGGATAAGACTTGCGCATATATTCTTTTTTGTGCTTCCATGGGCCTATAAGTGTCTATTATTTTGAGACAAGTATTTTTAGGCAATGAAGACTGTATTTGAGATAACATTATAGCAACATTTTCTCTCACAAAACATTCATCTTCTTTTAAATTTTGGGACTTTTTGCTCTCTTCTTCTATTTCTATTAATATATCTTTATTGTAATCCCTTAAATTAACCAATTTCTCATTACATTCTATTACTGGAATTTTCATTAATTCTTCATCTTTTACACAATTAGGTTGAAATTTCATTTTCTATGTTTCCCATCATTTTAGTAGGCCCGGATAAAGTGATAAAATCTTTGTGCTTGTCTATTTTTAATAAGCCTCCAGGCATGAAAATTTTAGACTGATTTGTTGATAGTGCTGCGGCTATGGCTCCTGTTC
>CAYIAV010000081.1:0-3499 GCA_964361505.1 Candidatus Woesearchaeota archaeon
ACTCTTTCCCTACACGACGCTCTTCCGATCTTCTGATAATTTTTCCATTGATGCAGCTATCTCTAAAATATTTTTATTTTTATTCAAAGAAACTATATCCGTTACAGAAGGTATTCCTTTTGTTATTGTGCCTGTTTTATCAAATATTACGTATCTTATTTTATGCGCGGTCTCCAAAGCATCTCCACCTTTGATTAGTATTCCACTCTTTGCTCCCTTTCCTGTACCAACCATAATTGCTGTTGGTGTTGCCAGCCCAAGAGCGCAAGGGCATGCAATAACAAGAACTGCTACAGAAGAGATTAGCGCAAAAGAAAATTCTTTACCAAGAACAAAATACCATGTTAAAAAGGTCATAACTGCAATTAGTATAACAATCGGAACAAAATATGCAGAAACAATATCTGCAAATCTCTGAATCGGGGCTTTTTTTGTCTGAGCTTCTTCTATAAGCCTGATAATATGCGCAAGAGTTGTGTCTTTACCAATTTTTTCTGCCTTGAATCTAAAACTTCCATTTTTATTTATTGTAGCTCCTATAACATGATCTCCTTTTTTCTTTTCTACAGGCATACTTTCCCCTGTAACCATACTTTCATCAACAGAGGAGTTTCCCTCAGTTATTACTCCATCAACAGGAATTTTTTCTCCTGGCTTTACAATTATAATGTCTCCAACTTTAACATCATCAATATTAATTTTAAACTCTTTACCATTTCTTATTACAGTTGCTATCTTTGGGGAAAGTCCCATCAGTTTTCTTATTGCCTCTGATGTTTTACCCTTTGCAATTGATTCTAATAATTTTCCCATAATAACAAATGTGATTAGGATTGCAGAAACTTCGAAATACTGTGCTGAACCAATAGAAAATAAAACAGCATAAACACTATAAAAATATGCAGCAGAAGTACCCACTGCAATTAAGGTATCCATATTCGCACTTTTATTTCTTAAAGCAGACCATGTCCCTTTATAGAACTGCCAACCGATAATAAACTGTACTGGGGTTGCAAGCGCCCATAAAATATATTCTTTATATGAAACTTCTATTCCTATCCAAGAAAATACCATCCCAATTATAAATGCCGGGATAGAGAACAAAAGACTAAAATAAAATATATTTTTGAATTCTTTAATTTCTTTTTCTCTTTTTTTTGTTTCTCTATCTACTTTATCTTCTTTTATTATAGAAGCTTTGTACCCTGCTTTACTAATTATTTTTATTATCTCATCTTCTGTTATTTTTTCTGGATTAAAATTAATTGTGGCTTTTTCTGTTGCAAAATTAACAACAGCCCTTACTATATCTGGCTGCTTGGATAGATTTCTCTCTATTATAGTCACACAACTTTGGCAATGCATGCCTTTGATATCTAATGTTATTGTTTTCATTTTTTTAGTTTAATACCCCATAATTTTTAATTATTTATTTCTTTGTATTTTATTCTGCATGTTTTTGAGCAGAAGTCTTTGCTATCATCTATTAAAGACATTCCGCACATTTTACATGATTTTCCAAGTTTGTTATAAACTTTTTTATGACATAATAAACAATTCATATTCAACCTCCACAACCACATCCTCCTCCACCTACTCCACATGAACCCCCTGTGTTTGCTTTTTGCTGTGCTGAGGTATCTATATAGGTTGATGGGGCACCGCTTGACTCTAGTACCTTAAATGTACCGCGGCCCATTCCCATAGAGCAAGTTATTCCAAAGGTTCCTGCTTTTGTTGGTGTAAACTCTATTATATTATCCCCCTGCTGCAGATATTTCCTTATATTAAATGCTGGAATGACAACACTTCTATAACAGCCATTTACTGTACTTAGATCAAACTCCATTCTTACTGGAATATCTTTTTTTAATTCAGGTTGGTCAAATATGTACTGGCCTCCTGACATTCTTACTTTTATATTCTGTACATCCCCTGTATTAATTTGTTTTACAACATTACCTGTTAATCCTTGTGAGGATCCATAGGTTTTTACAGAAAAGAAGCCCATTACTATAATTACGAGCAATGCTCCGAATATTACAATCTTCTTTAGTGTTTTTTTTTGTATTTTAAATTCTTCTCCCATTTTATACCTCCAATTTATTGAACTATTGCAGCTGATTTTGGCGCATAAAGCATAATATATATCAGCACCAAAACGGTAAATACTGATAATAATGCAAAGACTGAGAAACTTACCGGCTGCCTTCTAATGTCTGTCCTGTTTTCTACAACCTCTTCATACAGCATGTATGACAATCCAAGCAATATAATCATATTAACTATTATATAGAATGGCATAAACCACACTAAATTGTCTGAAAGCATCATTAAGGTTATCATCGGCCCCATTGTTCCACCCATCAGTCCTGCCATCATCCCTTCCATAATACCCATTATCCCACAACATTTTCCAGTTATTATCCCTACAGATACTCCAAGAAACATCCCAGTCATTGCACCAATAAAAAAGCCGTTTGTTGCTCCTATTATCGCCCCTAACATCATTCCTGTCTGCATCCCGAAAGTCATTCCAATCATCATTCCAGTCATGCAGGTTATTTTTGTTTTATAGCTGAAAAAGTGCCATAACGCAAATCCTAATGATGAAATGCTCAGATTAAGATAAAATAACCACATCCCGTATATCTGAATAAAATTTGGAATATTTTTGAAATTTGTTAAATATCCTATAACTTCAATAAATGTTAATACAAAAAATATTGCCAGGGCATATTGGATCCCTTTAATTTCAATTTCATATTTGTGCTGGTTCTGGTTAAAATCCTTCCAACGTTCTTTTAATGCCTTTCTTTCAAAGGGATTTAATGAAGCCCTGAATCCTGCTTCTTTTATTAGCTGGATAATATCCTGGACTTTAATTTTTGATTCATCATAATTAATTATTAAATGATCCTGCTTGAGCTCATAATTATGAACTCCTTCCTTATTCTGCAGCCTTTTACTGATTACCTTAGTACAGGAATCACATTCTATATCTGGGATGTAAATTATTGCTCTCATTTTACCTTATAGCCCTCCTTTTCAATTGCTTCTATGATTCTTTCTTTTGATAGTTTGGATTCGTCAAATTCAACGTCAATAATACCTTTTTTATAATCTGCTTTGGATTTTACACCCAATTCTTCTAGACTGTTCATTATTAATAATTCACAGCTTTTGCAGTGCATTCCTATCACTTTTAATTGCATTTTCATTAGAATTCCAGAATTGAAACACCATATATAAATAACCTTGAAACTAGTTTCACTTAAGAATTATTATCTTTTTTCCAAATTTCAATTGATTCTCCTTTAAGAAGTCTGTCAAGCATTTCCAACTCTTCGTAAATTCCTTCAATCAAATCATAATTTTTTGCTTCCTCTAAAGTTACCCATGCATATTCTGTTAATGCTGGACAGAGCTTGATTTCTCCTTCATCATAATCAGCAAAAAGACTAACAATTATTGTAGGTATATTGTCAGAGCGGATATA
>CAYIAV010000082.1:0-3459 GCA_964361505.1 Candidatus Woesearchaeota archaeon
AGTTAAATTGCAAGTAAGCGAACTATCAATTGCATCCATGACAGTCCAGTTAAATGAAACATTATTTGCAGTATCTGCAATCAAGGAATTATTTAAAGGAGATGTTAAATTAAGGAAATATGGCGCACTATTATCAAGAGTAAAATTATATGCAGCAGTCAAGTTCACACCCAGATTATCTTTTAATATATTTCCAATAGAATCTTGCAGTGCAACATAAACCCTGTATGTTCCATCTCCTCCAGATAAATTCGAAGAATTATATGCAGCAGCATTCCAAATTCCTGCATCTAATTTTAATAAATTATTAGTTGTAACATTTCTAAGTGTTCCACTTGCACTATCATTTATAACAATATCTTCATCAACCCAGCTTCCAGCATTAAATCTTTGTGTCTTCATAAGCAGATAAAAAGATATATTATAAGTTCCATTATTCTGAATCTTAGATTGATTAGCCTCAGCCCAGGTATAATCACTAAAGCTAGTTACATTAAACACAAGTTCTCCAACAGACTTATCCCATCTTGAAATTACACAATCAGCACAAGCAATTCCATCCTTGAATATCTTAGGATATCCAATTCCAGTTATTCCCCTCACAGTAATTTCAGCACTTGCATTTAATCCGGAATATAATGTAGAGTTAACTCTTACAAGAGTAGGAGTTATAACAACAGCATTATCAAGATTATAACTGCTGTTCAAAGTTACATTTTGCAAAAATCTTATTTTTCCTGTTCCAACTGTATCAAGTATTAATCCAGAAACATTTAAATTATTTGTTAAATTCAATGCAGATAAATTTGTAGTCTGCCCAAGTCCTGAGAAGTTGGAATAAGTTATAGATGAAGATGCTGAAGTGCAGGTGAGAGTTGCAACTTCACTTATGGCAGAAGCACCTTGGGCACATCTTAGACCATATATACCAGATGCTCTGCAGTAAACAGATTTATTATATTGAACATTTGCCGATATGCTTGTTTGATTACAGTTTATATTATTACAATCCACATCTGTATCTGACAATAGAATCTGTACCCAGCTTCCACTTGAATTATCCTGCCAAGACATACTAGTTGGACATCCACCACCAGCTGTTGTAGTCTGGCATCCCATTATGATGCTGGACCCAACATTTGCACTTGATGCAGAAGCAGTAATTGTAACCTCGGGAGGAACACAAGCATCACTCCACCTCACTTCCCTCTCCCCAACTTCCCCACTCTCCGAAACAGCCCTTATAGTAGTTGTATAATTCTTCACAAGTGTATCATGAGCAGTCCAAACTACCTGCCATGTTCCATTCCACTTACTACCCTCAACCAACAACATACTAAGTACATCAACCCCACCTTCAAAAGGCATATCAGCAGTTACTTTCTTAATTCCATAATCATCTTTAACATCTGCACTTACTAACATCTTATCTCCTGGCCAAACATCAGTTGGGTCTGTGTATGTGTTTGTTATTTCAGGTCCCTCTAAACCATTAACCGAAAGTTTTTTATAATCCATTTCTTTGGGTTTTTCTATGGCAGAAACATTATTTAAATCCAATAAAATAACCTTAGACTCTGAATTATTAGCCAAAGCAGTAATTAAATTAATTAAACAGGATATATTTGAAAGGTTTGAAAAAACAGGAACTTTATCTGAAGATGACCAAGAGTTATGTGATAAAATAGATTGGTATCCTGTTGATGAACTTGAGTTAAAGGAAGAATATGTAGAAAAACTTAGAGGCATAGAAAAAAGTTCACACTCTGCAACTTCAGTTGAAGAATTAGATAAATTAATGAATTTAAAATGAGTTTCGAGTTTGAGATTTCTAGAGATTTGGAAAGTGTTATTAGCAAACTTGAAAGAAAAGACAGAAACCTCGCCATTGCTCTCAACAAGAAGATTAAACAAATTATCACTTGTGATGAAATTGCTATCCAGCATTTTAAAAATCTCAGGCACGATTTGAGCGATTTCAAAAGAGTTCAAATTGGAAGTTTTGTTCTCGTTTTTAGACTTAAGAATAATGTAATAATCTTCGAAGATTTTGACCATCACGACAGGATTTACAAAAAGAGATTTCAAGTCTAAAGAATCAATAACATTATTATTAATCTTATCATTTGCACCAACCATCCCATTAACTCTATTATTCAATCCCTGCAATGCTCCACCTAAACCATCACTCCACCCCACTTCTTTCTCTCCAACTTCCCCATTTTCATTTTCAGCCCTAATAGTAGTGGTATAATTCTTAACAAGTGTATCATGAACATCCCAAATTCCCTGCCAAGTTCCATTCCACTTACTACCCTCCACCAACGACATACTAAGTATATCAACCCCTTTTTCATGCGGCATATCAGCACTTACTTTCTTAATTCCATAATCATCTTTAACATCTGCACTAACAAGCATCTTATCTCCCGAAAGTTTTGACTTTACTATCTTTATTTCTGAATTTGAAGTCAAAACTTGAGTTGGCCAGACATCAGTTGGGTCTGTGTAAGTGTTTGTGATAACTGGAACATCTTCAGATAAAGAACCGAAAGATTTAATAACTTGCACATCTTTCACAGGATACACAGAAATTAAATTTGGAGGTATAAAAATGCCAAATATAACTTTATCAATTCCAGACGAACTAAAAAAGCAATTAGACCAGCTTCCAGAATTGAACATATCTGAAGCAGTTAGAAGATTCTTGACTGAAAAGGCCAAAAGAGCAATATTACTAAAAGAATTAGATAAGTCTTTAGAAAATTCAGAACTAACAGATGAAGACGCATTAAGATTAGGAAGAGAATTAAAAGAAAGAGCTTGGAAAAGATATAAACAAGAGGGTTGGTAAATGAAATTAGTAGTAGATGCTAATATATTATTTTCATTCTTTAGAGACAATCCTGTAAGATTCATAATAGTAAATTCAGATTTAATTGGACTAAAATTATTTTCTCCTGAACATTCACTCGATGAATTGAAAAATAATATTCCTGATCTTATTAAATACACTAAAAAGTCTTCATCAGAAATTGTATTAATAATAGAGGAATTGAAAAGATTTATATCAATAGTTCCATTAAAGCAATATGAAGAATTCAAGAAAAGAGCAAGGCCATTGGCACCGCACAAATCTGACAAAGACATCCCATATTTTGCGCTTGCATTAAAGCTTGATTGTCCAATTTGGTCTAATGAGCCAGAATTCAAAGAACAATCCTCAATTAAAGTTTTTAACACAAGAGATTTAAGAGATGAATTATCTAAATTATTAGAATAATCATTTTTATTATTAACATTATTCTCCTCTAAATCGTTAACCGAAAGTTTTTTATAATCCATTTCTTTGGCAATATTCATGGAAAATGTATTATCAAATAATGAAAAATTGAATTCTGAATTATTAGCTAAAGCAGTCATAAAATTAATGAAAAAAGACATATTTGAAAGATACAA
>CAYIAV010000083.1:0-3399 GCA_964361505.1 Candidatus Woesearchaeota archaeon
GTCTTGACAAACAGATCAGTGGCACATTAAGAAACCGTATTGGTAAAACAGGAATACCTTTTAACATATATAAAGAACTGGATGGAAATTTTGAGTATAAAAATAAGGCATATCTTGGACTCGCTAAAAGCAATGTTAAGATACCAGTAAATATCAAATTAACCAGAGACTTTGGCAAACTTATTGGTTATTACTTAGCTGAAGGGTATACAGAAAAAAATAGAGTAGAATTTATTTTTCACAAATTAGAGATGAAAGAAGCTAGAGAAGTAGTTGATATAACTAACAAAGTTTTTAAAACAAACTATGACTATAGTATTATAATAAAATATGAATCTAAAAATACATTAAAAGTGAGGTTTAATAGTGGACTTCTTTCTTTTGTTTATAAAGATATTTTAGGTTTTAACCGCTTGGCAGACAAAAAAAGTATTCCTTGCTGGGTGTATTCTGCGCCAACAGGATTTGTGGGCGGGATTTTATCTGGATATTTTATTGGGGATGGATCTGCTTTTACAGAATCAAACAAGTTTAGTATTAGAATTTCAGCATTAACTGCAAGCAAGGATTTAGTAGAAGGTTTAAGTTTGCTTCTTCTGAAATTAGGAATACACCACAATTTAAGGAAAAAACATAAAAAAAACTGGATACAAATATCCGGAGAAGAAGGTACAGAAAGGTTTAACCGCTGTTGCCATGTGTCTTTTATAAAGAAGAAACATTTGAAATTTGTAAGAAAGAAAATAAACCATCCTTCAAACCATACGATATATCCTCCTTTCTTAGACAAAAATAAAATAAGGTTAGTGAATAATATTACTATACAAAATAATCTTTATAGAGCCTTAAGACTGAACTATGGAATAAATAAAACCATGGCAAAATTAGCTGCCAATGAATTTTTGTCTAAAATTATAGATAGTGATCTGCTCCCTATGAAAATTAAATGTGTAGAAAAAATAAGATACAAAGGCTTATTTTATGATCTAGAAACAAAAAAGTACAATAATTTTCTTCATGGAGATGGAGTATTTACTCATAACTGTTTAGATGTGGATAGCGCTAGTTTTGAGTATTCAAGATATGCTACATTTTTAATTATTGAAGCTTTGAAGTTTCATAATCTAAAGAACTTTTCTTTAAAATTTTCAGGTAATAAGGGATTTCATTTAGGGATTCCATTTAAAGCATTTCCTCAAAAAGTTAATGATGTTGAGACTAAACTTCTTTTTCCTGAGGGACCAAGGGTTATTGCTTCTTATTTAAAGTATATTATTAAGGATCATCTGACTGCTTATTTATTGAAGAATAAAACAGTTGATAAGTTATTGAAAAGTTCTGGAGTTAACAAAGAAGAATTAGTTAAAGATGGTGTGTTTAATCCTTTTGTTTTAGTTGATGTTGACACAGTTTTAATTTCTAATAGGCACATGTTTAGAGCCCCTTATTCTGTGAATGAAAAATCGGGATTAGTGTCTGTACCTATTGATCCTGCTTTTATTTTAGATTTTTCTAGAGAAGATGCCACTATTGATAAAGTTGATGCTAAGTTAGGATATTTAGATAATTTCAAAGAAGGTGAAGCTACACATTTGATAACTCAAGCTTTTGACTGGAACCAGAAATTGCCTTCTCAAACTAGTGAAAAGGTTAAAGAAACTAAAAGCTATGTTTATCAAGAAATTGGAAATGCAATCCCTGAAGATTTATTCCCTCCGTGCATAAAAATAGGTTTATCTGGATTAGCTGATGGAAAAAAAAGATTTTTATTTATTTTATTAAACTTTTTAAGCAATACTGGATATGGTGAAAAAGAAATTGGAAACCTTGTTTTTGAATGGAATAAAAAGAATCCTGAGCCTTTAAGAGAAAATTATATTACTGCTCAATTGAGCTGGCATAAAAGACAAAAACAGAAAATATTGCCCCCTAACTGCGACAATCAACAATATTATGTTGGGCTTCAGATTTGTAAACCAGATAATTTTTGCAAGCTTATTAAGAATCCTGTACATTATGCTATAAGGAAGAATAGGTTTGAAGAAGAAAAGAAAAGCAAGAAAAAGACTAAATGAGTTTATTTAAAAATTCATTTAATTTTTTTTTACTTCTGGTTTTTTTGTATTCTTTTAGTAGATCTTGGGTTTCTTTTTTTTGTAAAATTACTCCTTTGTTTTTTAATAAATGACTTATTTTTGAACTCATTAAAAATTGGAAAAATTGATTGACGTTTTTTGGATTTTTAGTTATTTTACAACGCTCAAAATCTATCATTACTGGTTTGTTATTTGAAATTAAGATGTGCTTGTAAGGATGATTCATTTCTTTTTTGTTTACATTTAAAGAATCTAAAATTTCGCATTGAGATATTATTTTTTTTAAGACCTTTATTATGTTCTTTTTATTTGAATTTTCTATCCATTTTAATATTTCTATACCTTTTACGAATTCATATGAAAAAGAATTTTCGTTATATGAAACTAGTTTAGGACCAATTTTGTGTTTATTTAGAATCTTTAACCAATAAACCTCATTTTTTACCCTAAATAGCTGAGAAAACTTTGTTGCTACTCCATTTTCTAAGTAAACTTTTCCTCTCTTGCCTTTTGCCAAGAATTCCATTTGAGACATTAATAGAAAGACTTATTAATAAATTTTCTTTTTTAATCTTATGAAAAAGAGGATTATTTTACTGCTTTTCATGGTTTTAGCTATTCCACTTGTTTATGCAGAAACTTACAGCAAACAAGATGCTTTGAATTGGCTTTCTAATGAAACTAAGGGTGATGAGAGTGTAGAAGAAGTTTCTATGGGTTTGGTTGCTTTGAATTCCAATGGTTTTAGAGTTGATAATCCTTTAACTGTGTTTCTTCAAAAAAATTTAGATTCTAGTTGTTTCCCTAAAGGGAGCTGTGGTATAAAAGAAACATCTTTTGCTTTATTTTCCTTGGGAAAGCTAAATCAAGACACTAAAACTATAGAGGGTTGGATTAATGGAAGCTTGAAAGATGCTTATGTTGGAAAATGGCTTGTACAAATAACATCTGGTGGGCAAGGCGCTTGTACTGTAAAAAAAGGGGCTAAAGAAATTAGTGTTAATGTTAATGGAAATGACGAACTTGTTCTTGATGGAAGAAAAATTGGAAATTGGGTTGATGTGGAGAGAGACTTAGGTAATGTAGACATAACAGAAAATGTTAATGTAAACTGCCCTACAATTGGGAGCAATGTCATTATTTCTTTGATTAGGCAAAAAAGTGCAAATGAGTTCATTATAAGCAAGGAAGTTCAAAGTAATAGTGCAAATTTAAAGATTGATAATGCTTGTTATGGCTTAAATGGATGTGATCCTGAATCTTCTTTTTATGCTGCTTGGGCCTTGAATTCTTTGAATAAAGA
>CAYIAV010000084.1:0-3319 GCA_964361505.1 Candidatus Woesearchaeota archaeon
TTCGGTTTCACTCTTTATTGTAGCTTTTCTAATTGCAACTACAATTCCTAAGATAATCAAAATAGCCAAAAGTACAAGGAATGCCATTTCCAGCCCCTTTCTGAATTCACTTGTTGTGTTTTGTGCGACTGACACTACTTGTCCTTGTAAATTCAATTCCTTTACAGTTTCACTGTTTTCCAAAATTTTTACTGCAAAGATATGTGAACCTTGTGTTGCTTCTTCAGCAGCTGTTACTGTCACAAACGATTCAGATGTGGAACCGGGTGCAATTGTTATGATTGCAGGCTCAACACTTGCTGTTGCCCAGCCTTTTACTCCTGTAACATCAAAAGTAAAGGTTCTTGCTTCATTTCCTAGGTTTGCAATTTGAATCGGATAAACAACTTGTGCTCCCCTTTGTGTGTTTTTGCTTGCTTCTGAAGTGGATATTAGTATATTTGCGTCAAATTTTGCTGATTCTTTTCCGTTTATTGTTAAGTCGTATTCAGCAGATACTGTTTCAGTTCCTCTGTTGAAGTTTACGTCAACAAATAGCTTGTAGTTTCCTTGTTTTGTGTTTTTAGGAATAATTAACAATAAATCGTCAGTTGATGTTGAGCTTTCATCATCATCCTTTTCTTCTGATCTTGTAACTAACTCGTCTATGAAATCACTATCAGATACAGTAAAACTGTTTCCTTCTTTGTCAATTAAATTTACTTTAGCTGTTACTTTTATGTTGTCTTCAACTCTGTCTCCAAGGTTTTCAAGTCTTGCTTTTACAATCAATGGTGTACCTGCGTCAACTTTTAATCCAGGGTTTACAACAACATCAAATAAATCTACGAAATGCCTTTTTCCTTCAACATTCAACTTTATCTCTTTCTTTATGCTTATCTCATTGTTGAATGCTTCAATATTTAACTTGTATTCTTTGGATGATTCTAAGTCTTTAGGCAATGGAACATTTAGAACAACTGATTTAACAACTTGTGTGTTATAAGCTGTCATGTCAAATGGGTCTGATGTGTCTCTTGGCACGCCAAATTCATATCCCCCTATCCATGCTGAAATTTTTAAGTCTTTAAAATTCTTTACAGAACTTAACCTTACCCTAATCGGTAATGATGTCTCTCTACTTTCTGTTAAGTCTTTTATTATTGCTACACTCATTACTTCGTCATTTAATACAACAGAAGTTCCTTCTACTTCAATTTCTGCAAATGATAATTCACTTGTTTGTGCATTTACCAATGGCAATACATTTAGAACTACTAAAAATGCTAACATTATACTTAATAACTTTTTCATTTTATTCCTAACCCCCTTAAGGTGATTGTTATTATTTTGTAGTCATAAAAAGGTATATAAACCTTTCGGTGACAATTAAGCTTCTAATGGAAGATAATATACATCCTTGTCTCTTCTGTTGCTAACTTCTATTTTTATAATGTAATTACCTTCTTCTTGAGGCTTATTTAAGGATAATACTTCATAACTATTTTCCTTTATTTCTGCGATTGTTCTGGTTGATGCGTATTCTCCAGTCGGCAGTATTGTTGCTGATATTATCACATTTTCTCTGTTATTTCCCCTGTTTCTTATTTTCACATATACATCTAACCTATCTTCATTTTCCTGGATATATGCTGATGCAACTGTAAACTTGTGAATTTCTCTTGAAATTTCTTCTTCAGGGGGTGTGATTTGACCATCTTCCAACACAACTATAACTACTTCATCTGGTAGGCTTGATGCTCCCTTGTCATCAATTACTGTTAAAGAGAACTTGTATCTTCCTGGCAAATTTGGTGTAAACCTAGGATTTTTTGTTGCAGAGTCTTCTAAATCTACTAAAGAGCCTTCTATTTTAGTCCAGCTGTATGATAATTCATCTCCGTCTGGGTCATATGATAATGAACCATCTAATGTTACTACACTATTAGTCTTTACGGCTTGATCTACTCCTGCATTTGCTATTGGAGCTTGATTATCTCCGCCAGGATAGATATTATCTCTTATGTTTATTACTTTCTCTAATGTGGATGTGGCTCCTTTATCATCTGTTACAGTAAGCTTTACAATAAACTCTTTTGCAACTGTGAAAACATAACTTGCTACTTTACCAAAAAATGCTTTTCCATCTGTTTCCCATTTGTATTCTACTATTGAGTTGTCTGGATCGTATGAATTAGAAGCGTCAAATATTACTTGATCTCCTACTTTTGCTTCTAATGGCATGCTAAATAATGCTACTGGAGGAGCATTTTCCTCTTTTAGCACTGTTACTAAAACTTCATCTGAGCTAATTGCTCCTTTGCTGTCTGTTACTGTTAATTCAAATTGATATTCTCCTACTTCTGATGCTAAGAAACTTGGATTTGAAGTTGTTATTCCTAATAAAACTACATTCTCCCCACTTACTTGTTTCCATAGGTAATTAATTTTATCTCCATCGGGATCATAAGATGATGAACCATCTAATGTTACAATTGAACCAACTTCAACAACTAAATCTTGACCTGCATTTGCTATTGGGACTTGACCATCTTCTGAAAATTCTGATACAACTTTAACTTCTTCCAAGACAAGTGAACTTTCTAATCCTTCATTGTCCTTAACTTTTAAAACAAATGAAAAATACCCTTCTTTAGTTGGCGTAACTATTATTGCTGATGCTTCTTCATTGAACTGAAATACTTCATATCCTGAAAATTGATTCCAGTCATATTCTGCAATAGACCCATCTTCATCGTATGATTTTAACCCAGATAATGTTACTGGTGTACCCACTTTAACGGTTTTTGAAGGTGAAACTTCTATTACTGCTGTTGGAGATTTATTACTTGTTTCTTCAGTTACCTTTAAATCTAGTGCTAAAACACTATTTCTTTCATTGTTCTTTTCATCTTTTATTTCTATTTGGATTTTGTAGTTGCCTTCTGTTAACTCATAGTCATTAGGATTTATTGCTATTAAATTGCTTGTGTAGCCTAATTTCAATTCACCATTACTGTAGATATAACCTTGTTTTTCAAAATCTTCTTTTGTTATTGTTTGTGTTAATATGTGACTTAATGGAAGATCTCTATTATCTGTTACAAATATGGATACTGTTACTGGAGCATCAGATGATGATATAGTGTAAAAGAATGATGCTGTTTCAGTGTTTCTTATTGTTACAGAACTTTCATAATTCTTCGCCCATCTTGCGTCTTCTAATTCTGGAAAAGCAGATACATTAATACTTATTAGCATTACAAACAAAATTGTAAGAAAGGATATTTTTTTCATTACATACAAAGGATACCTTGTGCTTTAGCACTAGGTAAACTAA
>CAYIAV010000085.1:0-3295 GCA_964361505.1 Candidatus Woesearchaeota archaeon
TCAGAAAAAGATAAGGTTTTTAATTATCCTATTGAGAGATTACATAACTCAATAAAGGCACGAACAAAGACCTTTAGAGGTTTTCATGGCTCTATAAATTCTGCTAATGCAATAATGAAAGGTTGGGAAGTTTATTATAACTTCATAACAAAACATCAGCAAATAAAATGCTGCCCGTATGCGTTAGCTATTCCAGAATTAGCAGAACAACTTAAAGATACAAAAAATAAATGGATTGCTTTAATTAGGTTGAGCAAAAAAAGTACCTAATACCTTCTTTACACTATCTGTAACTGGATATTGCTGTAATTGGTCATTATTAGCCCATACATAATTATCGTGCTCTTGTAGTTTAATTTCAAGAGGTTCACCAACAGTTACTGTAAAGTTAAATTGTCTCGTTCTTTTCCCACTTTTCGATTCATAATCAAAGTGACCCAAATACATCTTTATTTCTCTTATCTTCAGACCTGTTTCCTCTTCAACTTCTCGATAGAGAGCTATGTCAAGTGACTCGCCATCTTCGACCCTTCCGCTTGGTAGCTCATAAATTCCACCCATAAAATCATCTTTATGTCGTTCTAATAGAAGAACAGAGGAATCTCTTTGGATCACTGCTCCAACAACGTATCTGTTAATTCCACTCTCTTGAGCTTCTCTTATCAGATTTTTGTAAGATATTTTATCCATTTTATAATAGCTCATGATGATTTTCTATTACTTTTTTAAAAGCATTAATATAACTTCTTACTGTATCTTCATCTTTTGCATCATGCCAAACGGGCAGTTTTAATGAATGTTCATGGAACTTCTCGGCATTTGGGAAATCTCCCTTTTTGTAATTAACTTTACCCTCATATTCTGGAAACAACAATGTAGGATTCTGAAAAAGAGAATGATAGTTCAATGGACATGTAGATCCCGGTCTATCTAATTCCATACAACCTTCGGCTTGCAGAGCTTCATAAAATCTTTCAATTGGTAATCCGTCCAAATCCTCTGGCCTATACTGTATTATAAAAGCATACCAACTAGGATTAATGTTTGCAGGTATATCAGGAACTTCTATTCCAGGCAAGTCTTTTAATTCTTCTATCATCATATTAGCAGTCTTTTGTCTGCCCTCGAGAATAGATTCCAAATTGTCAAATTGTTCATCTGCAATAGCCGCAGCAACAGGGTGTATTCTTAGTTTTAAGCCCATCCCTGTTATTGCATATTGATGAAGAGGATTATTAGTGGGTATTTCAGTCTTGCATCGTTTATTATAATGTCCTAACAATAATGCTCTACAAAATATCTCGTCATTATCTGTTAACAATATTCCCCCTTCTCCACCAGTCAAAGTTTTTTGCCCTTGTAAACTGAATGCGGAAGCGTCTCCAAAAGTGCCTGTTTTTCTACCTCTATAAGTCGCCCCATGAGCGTGAGAAGCATCTTCAAATAACATAAGATCATATTGCCTAGCAAGGTCTGTGATGGCATCCATATCGCATGGCAAACCCCACATGTGGGTTAAGACTACTCCTTTCGTTTTATCAGTAATTTTTCTTTCTATATCTTGTGGGTCAATGTTTCCATCACTTTTTGAATCTGCTAAAACAGGAATAGCGCCTGTAAAGAATAATGGGGTTACAGTTGCATAAAATGTATATGCTGGACAAATAATCTCATCACCTTCCTTTAAATCAGCACCAACATAAATTGAGTGTAATGCAGATGTGCCTGAGTTTGTTAGCAATGCATGTTTTTTTCCATGATATTGAGCAAACCTGTCTTCCAATCTTCCTATAATTCCAGATTTATCATAAATTGATATGCTTTCATCTAATTGTCTCAAAACTGCTTCTCTTGTTCTTTCTGTAATTGGAGGCCAAACATAGTGAGGTCTATCAATTTTTACCGTTTTTTCTCCACCATTGACTGCTAATTTACTTGACACCTTGAGCTATACTCCTTAAAAATTTCAGTTGTGTTTCACGATAATCTTTTATATTTTCATCAAAGGGTGCTTTTTCCTCAATTTTTTTAATAACTTCTATTATGTTCATTAATTTATTACCATTCCAAAAATCTTCTTCTTTAATCTCTGGGTCTTTAAAATAATCTATATCACCTATAAAAAAGTGCATCTCATCCCCTTGGAATATTTTATATCTTGCCTTTTGTTTTTCTGTTTTTGCCCAATTGGGACCCCAAATAATTTTTATTACTCCAAACTTCCTTAGATTCTTAACTACTGCTCCAGTCTCTTCATTTGTTTCTCTAATCATAGCTTCGGGAATATCTTCATTTTCATCTATTCCCCCTCCTGGAAACAAAATTAACCCATCAGATTCTTTTGCAAGAATATTGCCTTTACTATCTAAAAAATATCCTTCACAATTAATTCTAAATGGTAACTTTTTTCTATCCATTTTTTTATCTCCTAAATTCATCAATAATTTTTGTTGCCTCTGAGGTAACTTCTTCCAGAGATTTTGTCGCATCAACAATAACAAACTCAGTATCTTTTAATCTTTTTGGTCTTTTTTCTGACATTACGTGCATATACAAATCTCTAAATTCGGTAAGTGATTCCAAGTCTTCGTCTCTGAATTTACTATATCTATCGTTTATACGTATTAACCCTACTTCAGGAGGAATATCTAAATAAATAACAAGATTAGGAGTAATTGGTGGCTCTACTAATGAAATAAACCATTCAGGAATATCATTCAAGTGACTCGCGTATGCTGTAACAATACTCCTGTCTGAGAGAAGCAATTCACTATTTTCTTTCCTACTTGATCTTAGATTTGCTCTTGCAGAGAGAGCATACAATGTTTCTTGGATTATTCTTGGTTTAAAAAAAAGATTAAAACTGCTTTGCCCATCTAAAGAGTACGCTCCTTTAATTATTTTCCCCCACAGATTATTCTTTTCGCTATATCTATAAACTGAAGTTGGTACTTGCATACCTTCAAGTCTTGAATATTGTATATCTACTTGGGTGGATTTTCCAGCACCATCAATACCTTCAAAGGCTATGTGTTTCATTATGAAAAATAATCCTCCAAATTTTCATCTCTTCTGACATCAACAGTAGTACAGTGAATACCACCACCAAAAAGTTCACTATGTCTCAATCTTATGGGAATTGGTTCAAATCCTGCCCTCTCAAGTGCTTTTATTGTTAAGGTTGCATTGTTTCTAATTAATATTCTTCTTTCATCTAATGAAAGCACATTGACACTCATCCCTACATTAGTAGCCATTTGCAGATGATCATCTGGATAATCAAATCGTGTGTCTT
>CAYIAV010000086.1:0-3237 GCA_964361505.1 Candidatus Woesearchaeota archaeon
ATAATATATTTTCCCCTCCATCTCCCGCAGGGTGTTCGAGTAATATTTTACTTAACGGCACATATACGCAAGTTCTTATATTTTTGTATCTCGGATTACTATCTCTTTGGTTTTCTCAATTCCATAAACATTTTTTTCAGTACTATTTTCAAGTTGTAGATCATCCCATGGACTTCTCACAGCAATAAATTTTGATGAAACCATATGAACATAAATCATTGTAGTTTCAGGAGACTTATGCCCAAGTAATGACTGAACTTCACTAATGCTATAATTATTTTCAATCAAATGAGTTGCAAAACTATGCCTTAACGCATGTGGATGAACTCTTTTATCAATTTTGGCTTTTTTAGCTGCTTGTTTTAATATTTCTTGGACGGATCTTGGACTCATTTTACCCATATAACTATTAAATAAAAAAGAATCTTGCTTCAAATTATTTTCAATAATATAATCAAATATTTCCTGCTTTAATGAGTCAGCTATAATAAATAATCTGTCTTTATTTCCTTTTCCAT
This sequence comes from Candidatus Woesearchaeota archaeon, assembly GCA_964361505.1. Classification (GTDB taxonomy): domain Archaea; phylum Nanobdellota; class Nanobdellia; order SCGC-AAA011-G17; family GW2011-AR20; genus JACQNJ01. Next base: position 519 of record CAYIAV010000086.1, read on the forward strand.
GCCTAACATAGCCGAAATTATTCATTAAATTTAAATCATTTAGCCTTAGATTAATCAATTCGCTCACTCTTAACCCTGCTGAATAAATCAATTTTATCATTAATTGATGTTTTTTATTATCTATTGTGTTTACCAATTTAACAACCTCCTCTTTATCCAAAACAGTAGGTAGCCTTCTTGAAACTTTAGAATATCTAATATTGTAAAAGTATTTTCTTTTATTTAAAACATATTCCATCATAAATTTTAAGGCTTGTAAATTAACATTTATAGTACTGCCTGATTTATTTTCTTCTGAGATTTTTTCTAAATAATTTTTAATATCTTGTTTTGTAAATTTCCTAGGCTCTTTATCACAATATTTTAAGAAATTTCTAATACAAATTAAATAAGTTTGAATAGTTCTCAAACTATATCTTCTTCTCAATCCTTCTTTTTTGACTTTTTCTATTATATCCATTTTCTTGGTACCAAGAAAGAATACCTATAATTATATAAAGATTTCTGTACTTAAGTATATAACATGAAGACAGCACCTTTTAAGAAAGAAAGATTATTGAGAGAAAAAGTTCTTGATTATCTTAAAAAAAATCCAAGAGGAAAAACAACTACAGAATTGGGGAAAGATTTGGAGATTTCCAGAAAAACTTTGGAGAAACACCTGCAGCTATTAGTTTCTGAGAATGAAGCTTATATGAAACAATTTGGGCCTACAAGGGTTTATTATCCTAATAAAAGACTGCATTATTTAGATTTTAAAAAGATAAATTTGAATAATAAAACTTTTTGGTTTGATTTAATGGAGAATGAATATGGGAAGTATTTGTTAATCCAAGAAAAAAGAAAAGAAAATGAAGAATATTTCACTAAAGGATCTATACTAATCCCATTAAACAAAGCCAAATTATTCGTTAATAGTTTGAATAAATTGTTAAAAGAGAATAAATTAAAAGAGTTAATGGAAAATTAATTTTTTAGTTCCTTAATATATTCACAAGCCTGGCAAGTTTCTTTTGAAGTTGGCTCTCCACATAATTTACAAGAAGATAGCGCTTTAGATTCTTTAAACTGCTCTTTTAATGAAGGAAGAATTTTAATAAACGAATTAATAATAGAATGTCTTGTCCCGGGATATTTAGATTCAAATTCATTCAACATATCTCGCACTGAATTTCTGTAGCCGAAACTTGCATACGGACATTCTGAGTATTCTACTGGAAAGCCTTTTATGAAAGAATATGCAGTTGTTTCTTTTTCTGTTACAAAATATAGCGGCTTTATTCTTCTGATAAATCTTTCATCTATCATAACCCCAGTTATTGGCCCTAATCTTGCTGATACTTCTGGATTATTCCTGAATTGGTTCATTAAAATTGACTGGGATTCATCATCTAAATTGTGGCCTGTTGCTAATTTATCAAATTTAAATTTCTTAGAGCCATGATTTAATAAATATCTTCTAAAGACTCCACAGAAAGAGCAAGGTGTTTTATTTCTGAATTTTTTAACCATTTTGTCTAAAGAATAATTAAAGAAATCTTCATATCTTAGGATATGTAATTTTATTTTATTTTTTTTACAGAATTTTTCTGCATTAGACAATTCCCTGTAGCTTTTAATTCCTTCATCTATTGCTAATGCTTCTAATTGAATAACATTTTTATCACTAAATTGTTTTAGAATACTTAATACTGTAAAAGAATCTTTTCCACCACTTAGAGCTACTCCAATCTTATCTCCTTTTTCTAGTAAGTTAAACATTCTTATTGTTTTTTTAACTTTCTTTTCAAAATAATGAATAAAGTGTTTTTTACATAAACTAACATTACTGTTGGTTAACTTAATTACAGGTTTTTTTAGGCAATTATTACAAGGCATTTTATCCGCCAGAAATAACACTTAATAGTTTTATTTCATCTGTTTCAGAGACTTTAGCATCTTCTGTCACTAATTCATTGTTTTTTGATATTATGACAACTTCTGGATTAATTTTTAGTTTTATCAATATCTCTTTTACAGTTGAAGCTTTTACTTCTACATGTTTATTTTCTCGTTCTATAAAGACTTTTGGCATTTTTCACAAGTTTTGCTTACTTTTATTTTTTCTAAATTATTACTCCAGATGTTGAATCTTATTAGATTTTTTTCTGGATTTTTATTTAGCAGTATTTTAATTGCCTGAGTAACAGCTATTGAGGAAGTTAATGAAACTATTGAGTTTAGCACTCCAAATTCCTCGCATCTTTCTAAGTCTATGTTTTTTTTGTAAATACATCTTAAACATGGCTTGTTTTTTAATATATTGAAAATAACTCCTGTTTCTCTTATTGCTGCTGTATGTATCCAGGGAATTTTATTATAGCAATAATCATTGATCAAAAGCCTTGTTGTTAAATTGTCTGTGCAGTCTATGACTAAATCTGAGTCTAATAATTTTAAATTAGAATCGTTTAGTCTTTCATTAAAAAATGTTATTGAAATTTCAGAGTTTATTTGTTTTAGCTTGTTTTTTGAGATTACTGCTTTTTGCTTGTTTATATCTTTTTCATCGTATAAAGACTGCCTTTGTAAGTTTGTTAGGTCTATTTTGTCAAAATCTATTAATTTTAAATGGATTCCAGCTCTTGCCAATAAAGAAGAAGTATTAGTTCCTAGAGCGCCTAGACCTACTATAGCTACTGTTTTTTTTGAGAGCTCTTTCTGGGCTTGCTTACCTAAA
>CAYIAV010000087.1:0-3230 GCA_964361505.1 Candidatus Woesearchaeota archaeon
AATATTTCAACCCATTTGTTCATTGTAATTTTTATAAGATTTATGCATTTAAAAATATATTGATAATGGAATTGATAGTTTTTTGTACTACTTTTATCAAGTAAATAAGTCTATTATTTTTGAAAATAAATTTTCTTATTCATACCAGTTAACTGTTCCATCTCTTTCTTCTATTAATTCAAGAGGATATTATATCAAGACTTCAATATCTTTAGAAGGCTTGAAACTATTTATAAATGTGGCTTTTCTATAGATTTAAAGGAATATTAAAAGAATAGCAAAAACAAAATGGAAAACAAAAACATTTATCTTGCATTGCTCTCGGCAATTTTAATAGTTGTAGTTTTGCTTATTTTGCTTATTTTGTCATTTGTTTATCTTAGCTTCAAGCCAGGAGAGCCAGGAGTTGAGGCAAATGAGATATTGAAGAAATTTAATTCTTATAGCGAATTGCAAGATTTTATTAATACAAGCATGAGTTATAGTGGAGACTATTATACAGAATCTTTTAGCCTTAACAAGGTTACATCTGTTCAAGGAGCAGCAAGTGCTGATAGTGGTGCTGAAAGTGGAAGGGCAAGTGATTATTCCAGAACAAATATACAGGTAGAAGGAGTTGATGAGCCAGATATTGTTAAAAATGACGGCAAATATATTTATCTTGTTTCTGGCCAAAAAATAGTTATTTTGGATGCTTATCCTGCTGAGTCAATGAAAAATATAAGCGAGATTAAGCTTAACGACAGTATAGAAAATATATTTTTAAATGAAGACAAGCTTGTTGTTTTTTCCAGAGATTATGGCTATGTTTCTGCCTCATCTGAAGTTTCTTCAGCAGCCGGAGTTAGTGCAAAGTCAATAAGATGCATTGATTGTAATGGATATTCTCAAACAAGGACTTTAATAACTATTTATGATATAAGCGACAGGGAAAATCCTGAGATAGATAATGAAATTTCTGTTGATGGCAATTATCTTGATGCCAGAATGATTGGAGATTATGTTTATGTAATTTCGCAGAATTATGTTAATAGAGAAATAGTATTACCTCAGTATTCTGTTAATGGTGTTGAGAAAACAATGCCCTTAGATAATGTTTATTATTCTGATTATATTGATTCGGGTTATCAGTTTAGCCTGGTTAGTGCTGTGAATATTAATAACGGAGATTTTGAAAGCAAGGCTTACTTGTTAGGAAATTCTTATACATTATATGTTTCTGAAGATAATATTTATCTTACTGGAAGAAAAAGCTTTGACTATGATGATTATGCAGATAAGTTTATCAATGAAGTTGTTATAAAAATTCTTCCTTTTTCTGAAAAACAGGAAGTTCAGGAAATATTAGACTCTGATTTGAAAGGCTATGAAAAGCTGGATAGAGCAAATAAAATAGTTACAGATTATTCTAGCTCTCTGACTGGAAAAGAAAAAGAAGAGTTTGACAGAGAGTTAATGGATAAAATACAGGCTTTTCAGGAAGCTATTTACAAAGAGATGGAGAAGACTTTGATACATAAGATTAACATTGATAAAATGAAGATTAATTACAAAGCATCTGGCGAGGTTAGAGGAAGTGTTTTAAACCAATTTTCAATGGATGAGCATGACGGAAATTTCAGGATTGCAACAACTGCTGGAGAATCTTGGAGAGGCAACAGCGCAAACAACATTTATGTTCTTGATGAAGAGCTTAAATTAATTGGAAAAATAGAAGATATAGCAAAAGGAGAGAGAATATATTCTGCCAGGTTTATTGGAGATAGGGGGTATATGGTTACTTTTAAGAAAGTTGACCCGTTTTTTGTGATTGATTTGAAAAATCCTAGCGAGCCGAAAATTCTTGGCTATTTAAAAATTCCGGGATATTCTGATTATTTGCATCCTTATGATGAAAATCATATTATTGGTGTAGGAAAAGAAGCAGTTGATGCAAGTGATGAAGAAGTAGCTGGAAGAAATCTGAATTTTGCATGGTATCAGGGAGTTAAAGTTGCTTTATTTGATGTTAGTGATGTTGAACATCCTGTTGAAAAAGCAAAATTTGTTATAGGGGACAGGGGAACTGACAGCTATGCTTTGCATGACCATAAGGCATTTTTATTTGACAAGAAAAGAAATCTTTTAGTTCTGCCTATATTGCTTGCAGAGATAGATGAGACAAAATATTCCGGAGAAATGCCTGCTGCAACTGCTTACGGAGAGTATGTGTGGCAGGGAGCTTATGTGCTGAATGTAAATGAGAATAATATAAGTTTGAGAGGAAGGGTAACGCATTCTGATAATGCAGTTATTGGAAGAAACTGGTGGAATAATTTCAATGTTCAGAGATCTTTATACATGGATGATATTTTATATACAATTTCAGCAGGAAAGGTAAAAGCAAATTCCCTTGAAAACTTGGATGAGATAAAAAGCATTACCTTGCTTGAAGAGCAAGAGCCGCCAATATATTATATTCAATAAAATGAACAAGAAATATATTATGCTTGATTTAGATGATCAAAGAATTGCGAACTTAGCAGATGTTATATCAAATAAAACTTCTAAAAAAATAATAGGGTATCTTGCTGACAAGGAAGCGAGTGAGACAGAAATAGCCAATGCTTTGAAACTACCTGCAAATACTGTTAATTATAATATTAAGAAATTATTAGAATCTGGTTTAATTGAAAAAACAAAAACTTATTTCTGGAGTGTTAAAGGCAAGAAAATACCTTATTACAAGGTTGCGAATAAGAAGATAATAATTTCTCCGAAACCAATAAGAGCAATTGTGCCTGTTATAACCGCGTTTATTGTTACAGGAATTGCTGCATTGGGAATTAAGATTTATACAAGCAGCTTGGCTAAAAGCTCTTTTGCAGCTGATAAATCTATAGTTATGCAGGAATATGCTGGAGCAGGGCAGATTGCTGCAGCTTCTGATACCGCAACTGCTAAAAGCGTGGAAATTGCAAGCCAGCTGCCATATCTTTCTGATTTATGGCTCTGGTTTTTGCTTGGTGGAATAACTGCTTTGGTAATTTATTTAATTATGAAGAAGATAGTTGCGAGATAATTTTTTACAGCCTGAATTTGTTTCTATATCATATTTGTTATGACTGACATATTATTAAATAATATGCTTATTATAGTTAGCATGTATTTTAAATGTTCAATGTGTGTAAATATGATACGCTTAAATTTATGTTTTAAATTCAAATATTTTTTCGATACCTTTAATAATC
>CAYIAV010000088.1:0-3043 GCA_964361505.1 Candidatus Woesearchaeota archaeon
ATTTTTTACTATAGAAAATGATAAAAATGGCCTTATGATTCTAGAGGATGAGGTTGTTATAAAAAAACCTGTTTTTAAATTTGCTGTGAAAAATGATTAATTTAAATTATGAAGACATTGTTTCTAAAATTAAGGAAGATAGAGGACTAAGTGAAAATGAGATTAGCACCAGAATAAATGAAAAGATGATTCAGTTAGGGGATTTGATCAGCAAATCTGGAGCTGCCCATATTGTTGCTAATGAATTGGGTGTAAAACTATATGACCTTAAAAAAAGAAGATTTAAGATTAAAGATTTGGTTGCAGGTATTTCTTCTGTGGATATTGTTGGGAAAGTTTTGACTTTATATGGAATAAGGGAATTTTCAAGAAATAATACTCTTGGCAAAGTAGCAAGTATCTTGTTGGGGGATGAAACTGGAACTGTGAGAGTTGTTGTATGGGATACTAAGCAAATTGCTTATTTAGAAAATCATGAGCTTATTGAAGGAATGGTTATCAGGGTTAAAAATGCCTATGTTAAAGATAATAATGGATTTAAAGAAATACATGTTGGAAGCAGAGGAGAATTAGAGCTTAATGTTGATGAGGATATTGGTGAAATAAAATTTAATTCTGTTGCTCCTGAAAAAAGAGAGAAAAGAAAAATAAGCGACTTAAAACATGGGGATTTTGCCAGCTTAAATGGGTTTATTGTACAACTTTTTGAGCCTAAATTTTATGATGCCTGTGTTGAGTGCAATAAAAAAGTTCTTTTGGATAGTGGGAAAGGAAGATGTGAACAGCATGGAGATGTAGAGACTAGGAAAAATGCAATTCTTAATTTTTATTTAGATGATGGAAGTGGAAATTTAAGAGTTGTTGCTTTCAGGGACAATGTAAAAAAATTAATTCCTGATCCTGAGAGTTTGCAAGGAAATATTGAGAAATTTGAAGCTTATAAAACTCAATTGCTTGGAAGCCTTATTTCTGTCGATGGAAAAGCTGTAAAAAATATGATGTTTGAAAGGATTGAATTTTTAGCTAACAATATATATGAATTTGATGTTGATTTTAATATTAGTGAACTACTAAAAGAAATTTAATCAGTTTCCATTTCAATTGGACCTATCCAGCCTGCTATAAGATTGTAAAGAAATGCACCTATTACTCCTGCTAAGAAACCACTTATTCCATAGATTATTGGGAGTAGTATTATTCCTGCTCCCCCATACATCATTGAGCCAAATGTTGAACCATAACCTGCGTTCATCATGCTATATCCCCTTGTAGGAACAGCTGACAAGATCAAACCAAGAAATACGCCAATGATAAGATAAATAATGCCTAAAACTTTTCCTGTAGATAAAATATCTATTTTTCTTATTCTTAACTTCTTCATACTTTATTGCTTATTGTTTCATTATATATACCTTTTGTTGTTATCTTCTAGTAAAGTTAATAAGCAATTCTCTATTTTCTTGTTTATGACTCTAGAAGATGAATTTGGCGACATTATTAAGAAAGCTAGAAAAGGACTAGGAATTTCTTTGAAAGATTTGGCTTTGAAAACAAAGATTGATGACAAAGACATTTCTTTAATGGAGTCTTATAAGTTAAAACCTAATGGGGAGCAGATAAAAAATATATCTAAGATTTTGAACTTAAGTGAAAAGAAGTTGATTAATATTATTTTGAATAATTGGGAGCCTAAAAAAGGTAAATTGAAATCTAATTCTATTAAAGTTGTCAAAATAGAAAATGATTACCATGGATATCTAGCTAATAGTTATATTGTTGTCAAAGGCAAAAATGCTTTACTTATTGATACTGGTGCTAATCTTCAAAATGCCATTTATACACTAAAAGAACTGAATGTTAAATTACTTGGAATATTATTAACTCATGGACATGGAGATCATGTTTATGGAGCTGGAGGTATTAGTAAAATGTTCAATTGTGAAATTTTTAGGGACTTCAGTTCTGACAGAGATTTGAAAATAAACAATTTTAATGTCAAAGTATTTTTTACTCCCGGGCACACAACCAAAAGTTGTTCTTATCTTGTTGATAACTTTCTATTTGTTGGAGATGAGTTGTTTGCTGGAAGTATTGGAAACTCTGAAATTCCTTATGAAAAACATTTAGAAACTATTAGAAAGAAAATATTTACTTTAGAGGATGATGTTGTAATATTGCCTGGACATGGACCTATTACAACTGTGAAAGAGGAGAAGGAGAATAATCCTTTCTTTTGATTAATCTTTTATACAAAAACAGTTTAATCTTTTTATGCTAGCTAGAACACATTTAGTATTTGCTTTACTAATAGGATTGCTAACTTTTAAATATTTTAATTTAAGTCCAACCTTATTTATTGCTATAGTGACTTTAACCAGCTTTTTACCTGATATAGATCATCCTAAATCTAAAATAGGAAGAAGAATTAAAATCTTAAGTTATCCTATAAATTTTATATTTGGGCATAGAAAATTCTTTCATAGTATTTTTGCTGCTTCTGGATTAAGTTTCGTTATTTGGTATTTTTTTGGAGATTATTATATTCCTTTTTTTATTGGATTTTTATCGCATTTAGTTGGAGATGCCTTAACTGTGCAAGGTGTTAATTTTATTTATCCTTTGAAAGAACTTAGGGTTAAAGGCTTTATTACAACTGGAGGATTATTAGAAAATATTTTGTTTTTTGCTCTGTTGATTGCTAATTCTTATATTATTTATGTTCTTTAATATGTATATTTAACTCACTAGTCCACACGACAACTTCACGCGCCAGATTTATAAATGGAATTGCATAATGCTCTATCATAACTTGAAAAAAATCCGAAAGGAATAGGAAGGTGAAGATTTATGGGAAATAGACCTATAAAAAAATTTAGAGCTGGAAGTATAGAGGCAGCTATATGGTTGAATGAGAGAGAAGTGGATGGAGCTATTGTTGGGTTTAAGACAGTTAGCTTGAGAAGAAGCTGGAGAGACAGAGAGCAGAACATTTGGAGAGATGAGACTATTAATCTGAGAAAAGGAGATTTGTCTAAAGTTTTAG
>CAYIAV010000089.1:0-3007 GCA_964361505.1 Candidatus Woesearchaeota archaeon
GATAAAATTTGTAAGAATGTCTGATAAAAAACACCAGCAACAAACTATTGAGGATATTAGAAAAATACTCATTAATCTTGGTTCTAAGGGGTTTATCGAATAAGCTTATCTTCTCATATCAGCCAAAAATCCAAACAGACCAATCTGCACACCAATAATAATTAGCATTATACTCAAAATTGTCAAAGGCAAATGACCAATTCTTCCAGTAGTCAAAAATAATAAAACTAAAATCAGACCAATTAAAGCACCAATACTAAAAAAGAAAAGCCCAATAGCTCCAAAAAATTTTAAAGGTTGATAATCTCTATAAATTCTTAAAATATTTATCCACGCTTTCAAGGCATATTCAAAAGGATTCCTCATTAGTCTACTTTCCCCATCTCTTTTCCTGAAATAGGTTCCAATCTCTATAATTTTAAATTTTTGATTAACAGCTCTTATAATCTGTTCTTGAGTGTAAGTATGATCTGATTTAATCTCAATTTTCTCAGCAACTTCCCTTGTAAATGCTCTAAAACCTGTCTGGCAATCTCCTACTCTCTGTCTAATAATCTTGGAAATAGCATTTGAAAAAGCTCTATTCCCTAATTTCTTCAATAAAGGCATACTCTCAATTCCACCAAGAAACCTGTTTCCTAAAACTAAATCATAACCATTTCCAATTTCTTTAACCAATCTAGGTATATCTTCAGCTAAATACTGCCCATCAGCATCAGTGTGCACAATTATGTCTGCTTTTAATTTCAAGCATTCTTTAACCTCTGTTCTAAAAGTCTCAGCTAATCCATAATTTCTAGGATGAGAAACAACAATAGCTCCATTTTTCTTGGCTATTTCTTTGGTATTGTCAACACTTCCATCATCAACAACTAATATTTTAAAATCACATCTCTCTTTGCTCATTACCTTTTTGATATCACTAACAACAGGGCCTATAGTTTGTTCCTCATTATATGCAGGTATTGTGACAATAATCTTTTTCATCTTCCATCATAATGAAATCTTTTATCCTCTTCAGTAGCATAAACCTCTCTTCTTCCAAGAAGTTTCATAAGCTCTTGCTCTCTGCTCAAAGTTATAACCTCTCCTATTTTATCCCTCAAAACAAATTCCCCTCTAACAAGGATGTATATATCATGTTCTGCCCTCCTAACGGGGGTATACCCCTCAACACTGCACTCAAAAGCTAATCTGTCTAATACAACAAGGTTCATGCTTAAAATAGAAGAGAAACAATTAAAAGGGTTACTTTTCCTAGTTATTGAATGTTTAAACTGAATAAAAAAGAATATAACATTGTAGATATTGGTTGCGGGAATAAAAAATATAAGGATCCTAAAGGAAGAAAAGTCATAGGTTTAGATAAGGTGCAAACTAAAGAAACAGATTTAGTTCACGATATCGATAAGGGTTTGCCTTTTGAAGATGGAAGTATTGATTTCATCTATATGGATAATTGTTTAGAGCATCTTGAAAGTTTTGAAAATTCAATGAGGGAAATTCATAGGGTGTTAAAAAAAGGCGGAGAGGTCTTAATAAAAGTCCCCCACTATTCAAGTTATCGGGCATTTACAATAGGTCATAAGCAGTTCTTTACAACTACAGCCATGTACGGCTTTAAGCCCAATGATCCTATGAGTCATATGATGCCAGACATAAGGTTTAGTAAGCAAAAAGTATTTTTGAGAACTTGGCAAGTTGATGAGAATAACAGAAAAAGATATCCAAAGCTGTATTATTGCTATTTGACCATAAAGCCTATCTTGTGGGCATGGGAAAGAATAATGAATATCAAACCTGTATTTTATGAAAAGTTTTCAGAAACCCTGAGTCCATTTACGTCGGTATTTGAGATTGAATTTTATTTAAGAAAATAGACTAGTTTAACCTAAGCTTAACTTCCATTGATCTAGCTAACTCTGTGACACTTTTGGTTTTTACTAAAACTTTAAAATGACTAACAACATCTTCCGGATGTCTTAAATTATTTGTAACAAGATCCCGCATAAAGCCGAAATTTGTTAAGTAACCCACTATTGTAGATTTCGAGAACTCAGAGTCTAGTTCGTTTCTTATTCTTAATAATTCTTTTGCTGAAAACTCGCATTCCATAGTAATATGTTCTCCTGCTTCCCTTCCATAAAAAGTTTGACCCTCTCTTAACCAGCCATTTTTTTCAGCCATCTCATACAGTTCAGTTCCAGGTAAGGGGGTAGCAATATAAAATTGGGTATAATCTGCTTTTATTCTTCTAGCTAATTGTCTTGTTTTTTCAATATCTTCATAGGTTTCATAAGGATGACCTATAATAAAGTTTGCCATGGATCTTATTCCCACTTTATGGCACAAGTCAAATGCTTTTATAGTATCTTCAACTTTAACGTCTTTTTTTATGATGTCAAGTATCCTTTGTGAGCCAGATTCAACACCAAAACATATTTGGACGCATCCTGCTCTTTTCATCTTCTTTAGAGTTTCAGCATTGATTGCTATAGCATTGACTCTTGATTGGCAATCCCATTTTATTTTCAGTTTTCTTTCAATTAATTTGTCACAGAATTCATTTACCCAACGAGGATTATGTGTAAAAACATCTTCTACAGATCTTATAGCCTCAATCCCATATTTACTCACTAATTCCTCTATTTCATTCACATAATTTTCTGGAGATCTTAATCTTACTTTTCTACCAAGAGTTTTTGGAGAAGCACAGAATATACACCTATGAGGACATCCTCTTGCCCCCATAAGAGAGGTTGTTTTTAACCATTCTCCTCTAACCATGCTATTTCTTCTAGCATACCAATTCATGTCTAGTAAATGTCTTGCAGGAAAAGGCAAAGAATCCAAATCTTCTATAAGCTCCCTTGGTTCATTTTTTATTACATTATTACCCTCTTTGTATATAACACCTTTAATTCCCTCAAATCCCTTTCCTTGCTCAAATACATTAACCAGTTCTTCAAAGGTAATTTCTCCCTCTCCTTGAACTGCCACATCCATA
>CAYIAV010000090.1:0-2937 GCA_964361505.1 Candidatus Woesearchaeota archaeon
ACTATGAAAAAAGGTTTATTTGTTCTAAGATTAGATATGAAAAATAAGCAAATAAATTATATTTATTTCAAGGACGATAAAGATGGCTGGAAAAAAGCAAATGAAGAATATATAAGAGAAGAAAAAAAGTATCGTGATGATAAAAATTGCGACGTTGTATTAGTTGGAGCAGATAACATAACAGAATTAACCTTAGGATATAGAAATTACTTTGCAGATACAAATGAATTTTTAAAGCACTTACAAATAATTATTGACTCTCTGGACTAATAATAATTTTCATATTCTTTATCTCCGCCTTCAAAGTCTTTCCTAGAAATCCAGATTCTTCAACTATCTTTTTTGGCAAGTTAAGTAAGAATTTATCATACTCTACTTTTTCTCCTTCTTTGTTGATTACAACTTTAGAAGAGGCTTTAATTATTTTCATATGCAATATAATAACTCTTAATTTATAAAACTTTCTGTACCATACAAAAAATAGCTCCTTAAGCATATAATAACCGAAGAAGTCCATCTAATGTCACAATGCACGGCATTTCAGCATCTTTTTATACTTCTTTTTTCTCCCTTTCTTCATGGCACGACCAGCTTCTTCAGGCAACACTCTTATTTTGGAACGCATCCACCAACTGTTTGAACAAGCTTCCGCTTCTTTTTCTTCTCATCCTGAACGCAGCGATCGCTATGTCCACTTAGCACGACGCTTAAGCATGAAACAGCGAACACCCATTCCGAAATCTTTAAAGAGGAGATTCTGCCATCATTGCCATAAGTATCTCCAAAGCGGGAAAAATTGCACTGTACGCATTAGAGACAAGAAATTAGTAATTAGCTGTTTTTCTTGCAAGCACCATACTAGAATTCTGTTCCGGCAAGAAATTTAAGAACTAACGAAATAATTGCAGAAATTGCTCTGGAGATATTGTGCGTATACTATTATATTCTCCAATACTCAGCACATGTTTTTTATCTTGACTTACAATATATTCTGCTTTTCCAACAATAGCAGCTTCAAATAGTTTATTATCATCAGGATCTTCTTTGACTATATCGAGCTTGTTTGTTGGGTACACTATTAGACTATTGTTTATTATCATCATTCTCCATGTTTCAATCATTCCCAAAGGCATTTGTATTCTGAATGTTTGTAGGACCTCTATTAATTCTTCAATAAGTGACAATGAAGTTACCAAAGTTATCTTTTTCTCTCTCCAAAGTGAAATAATGTGTGAGCAGAAATTTCCTTCCCAGAAAATACCGGAAATAAAAACATTAGTATCTAGAACTACTCTCATCGCTTTCGTACTTCTTTAATTGCTTCAGTTATATCGTCTTCCTTAATTTCTCGCTGTTTTGCAAACTCTCTAGTTTTCTTAAGAAGCTTCTCAAATCCCTTGAAAGAAGGAATCTGCATTTTTTTTAAAACAATAGTGTCTTCTTCGCCAATAACAATAAATTTTTCACCATTCTGTAGATGAAGCTTTTCCCTTATATCCTGAGGAATAACGACTTGTCCTCGTGAACTCATACTAGTAACTTCTAATTTTTCCATGATGTAGCCTCCATAGTAAGTATATCTTATTAGTAAGAATAACTTATTTATAAAGCTATCTTTTTTGAATCATGCTTGACTTTACTTAAACAACACTGACCACATCGAACGTCTTCTGATAATTCTTGGACGAGGAGCTGCTTTTTCTGGACATAACTCTTTGTATAATAACAACCATTCATTCTTGTACCAGGGTTTTTCCTGCTTTAACGCATAGGCGAAGCCTTTTTGGATCAGCACTTTATCTACTACACCGCCTTTATGCGGGTGATCAAACTGCTTGGGCAAGTGGGAGTGGAAACCGTGCATATAATGGACTATTTCATGGGCAATGGTTAATTTAATGATATCTTCTGGAACACGGAGATCTTTGAATAATTGGTTGATAACTATTTCTGATCCTTTTTTTGTTGTTCGAATGTGACCAAATTTATTCTTCCATTTTCCTTTCCAGCGGATATAGACATTCTTTTTCTCCACTTCTGGAAAGAATAATAACCAAATCTGTTCAAACCTCGTTTGCAGCCACTCATCATCTCTCATTTTTATTGGGAGAGAAACAACACTAGTTTAAAAGTTTTTGTCTCTTCTTTTAAGTGACGCAAAATTAAGCTTTCTTAAATCTGGAAGCAATGTCAATCAAGTCAACATGCCCTAAGAATAATGCCCGGCAACAGTATCTTTCCAAGCCTAAATCATCCATTACTTTTCCTTTGTCTTCGCCTTTGGCTACTCGCTCATTAAAAGCTTCCCATACATGGGCAACTGGGCGGCCGCAAGAAAAGCACCTTATCGGAATTATCATTGTTCTTTAGATGTCTTTACGGGGCTTTTTAAAGCTTTCTCACAGGGTTTTTTATAAGAGTTATTTTCTTCTCTGCTTTGCTAGGTGATTGTGGATATTTAGCAGCAAATTCCTCTGCAATCACATCAATGAGCATATTGCTTAAATATAATAATGCCTTTACTTCTGGCTTTGCTTCATTTATTTTATGGAGCTGAGCACCGCTTATCCTTCGTGTTGGAATCAGATATCCTTCTCTAATTAACTCTTCCATGGTGTTGTATGTTGTTGCCCTGTTTAGCTTAACAAACATAGCTATGTCTCCCGCAGTATAATCTAATCCTTTCATGTCTATAAAAAATTCTAGGATTCTATTCCGAGGAGTAGGACCTATAACGTTACACAATTCTCCCCAAGGCACTTCATTCTTCATAGTTTTCTTCTTCCTGTTTGATAAGCTGCTTGATTTCATTTACTTTTGTTGGGTTAAGGAACACATGCCTTTCCGAAGGTTTTTGCTTTGTCAACACCAGACCTTCTTGTATGCACCATTTCCATTCTTCTAATGCTTTTTTACGCTCTTGCTTTGAAAGATTTT
>CAYIAV010000091.1:0-2858 GCA_964361505.1 Candidatus Woesearchaeota archaeon
GATTAGACGAAAACATAAATCTGCCGATAGTTAATGTTAAACAATAGTCGGTTGTCATGCTCATCTTTTTTCCTTCGTTCCGTTTAAGCCACTACAAAAAACAATACGCTTCACGTCTAATCCAGCTTAAACGAAATTTCTAAGAAATACGGAGAAGTTGTCTTCCCACCCAATTAGGCGCGTGACGACGGGGGGCTGACGGCAAACAGAAAACAAAACAATCTGCTTATGCAGTTATTTTTTTCTCCAGAAAAATCCTGCCTTGCTTTCTAATCTTTCAATTTTGTTTTCATTCGCTAAATCCATCAAAACCCTATACAAAAGATGCCAATTTATTATTTTATCTGCCTTTTTTTGCACTTCTTCAAGAACTTCATTTGTGCTTTTTATCTCTGTTTTTGAGAGGACAGATAAAGTCACTTCTTTGTATTTGCTCATACAAAGATTTGTATCAAAGTCTTTATAGCACAATATCTAAAGGTTTGTACCAAACCTCTCAAAAGGTTTAAAAAGTTGGAAAACTTTTAAACAATATGAAAAAGATTGCTTATAGTTTTGCTTTTGCATTTTTATTTGTCTTTATATTTATAGGGATGGTTTCTGCTTATCAGTACTATAGTATTTCAGATGCTGAGCTAAATTCAGGGTATACAAATGTCTTAAATGGAGGAGATGAATTTAGATTTTCTCTTGATGGAATAGACTATCACATTATGGCAAGTGGGGTGAGCCAAACTATAGCTCAGATGAGTATTCCACCAATTAGTTCATTGCAAATATTGAATTTAAACGAGGAACAAAAGTTTGAATTAACAGGGGATAATTATTATGATATTTCATTAACATTAACTGATACAAATTGGTCTATTAATGGAGCGGGATATCCTGCTAATTTTAATGGTACATTCATTATTAAAAGAATTCGTCAAGAGATAGCTGCAGATACTATTTTACCAGATTCGTGTTTTAAATATTATACTTGTTCTGATGGTACAAGAGTTCAATATTGTGAATTTAGTGGGCAGGGTTGCGGATGCAAATCTCCCCAATCTTTGTGCCCTTCTCCATCTCAAGGTGGTGGAGGTGGCGGTGGAGCAACTAATCTCTCTAACAATACTAATGGTGGAGGTAGTGGAAGTTATGGTGGAAATGGAAGTTCTTCTTCATGTGTAAGGTACTATACTTGCCCAGATGGAACACAGGTTAATTATTGCTCAGTTATTTCAAGTGGGAATGGAGCAGGATGCGGATGCTCTTCTAATCCTTCTTCTTTTTGCACATCTCCGAGTAATGGAGGTGGCGGTGGAGCAGGCGTCAATTCAAGTAATAGTTCAGGTGGCGGAGGCGGGCAGGGAGTTTGTTTGAATGGTTGTTTGTTAAATAATTCTTGTGTTTCAGTCGGATTTAGGATAAATAATAGTTATTGTGATTTAAGTAAATCTTTCTTAAATCAAAAGGTGGCTGGTTCTAATTGTGAGAACAATTTTGAATGCTCTACAAATTTATGTATAGATAACCAATGTGTAAGCAGTAATCTATGGCAAAAACTGATTAGATTTCTGAGCAGATTATTCGGTAGATAAAATGAAATTGAAAATAGAAGGAACTGGACAGAAAAGTTTTGTTTTTGGAGGATTAGTTATTTTAACGATTATTATTTTAATTGCTATTCCCGCGGTATGGATTGGTTTAGGTCAGTTTACAAATAAATCGACTGGTGAATCTGTCAGCTCTGTATCTAGCAAAATTATATTTACATTGGTTGGTTTAGCACTTTTATTTTTTGGCTGGTGGAATTATTATCGCCAGAAGAGAATAGATAAAACTGGGCAAAAGGATGTTATTGGCGATAAAGTAATGTCAACCGTGTATAAAGCAAGTGGATGGTATGCAAGAGTAAGAGCGATAGCTGCATGGATAGTATCTGGAATATTATTTATTATCGCTATTGCTGTTTTTGCTGGAGCAGGTAGTGGTTCTTCAACTGCTAGAATAATATTTGGATTGGTTTCTATTGCTTTGGCGATTTGGGCTATTGTTTATGGATTTATATATTGGTATAGAAGTAAGTCATTAGTTAAAGGCAGATTCTATTAAAAAACTTCTTTTTGGTAAAAAGAAGCAAAAATAAGTCAGCCCCCCAAGAAAAAACACGCGCCAAATTCTAGCTTCCCTCCCAACAACTTCTTATTATTAAAGATAGCTTAGAAATTACACTCAGGAAAAGATTTCGCATAGATTTTGTCTCTCGAGGATGTTTCGTACCTCACTCGAGGTTGCAAGCAACCCGCCTAATCACAAGTAAACGGCAAATTGCTTGCTTTTCCAAAGCAGTTTTTCTCGTGAAAACATGCAATTTGACCTAACTTTCAATTATTCTAATCAACCGAAAAATTTGTCCAAAATAGTCCTTGTGAGTTCAAAAGAGTTGCTACAATGGCTTTGCAGATTTCTTGAAGAGCTATTCTTAAAATAGACATTTTCTACTTTTTTACCTTTCCTTTTAACTGCTTCAACAGCAGGAACAAAATCACCATCGCCAGAAACAATGATAGCTGTGTCAAATTTGTTATTCCCAGCGTTTTCTACCATGTCAACGGCCATATGTATGTCATCTTCTTTTATGATGTAATAAAACTTGTTTGTTCCAGTTATATTTCTTTTAAGAAGTTTACATAAAATAAGATGGAAATTTGGAATCTTTCTTAACTTTTCAAAGAATTGCTTCTGGCTTTCATATTTGTTAGGATTTTGTTCTCTATCTAATTGTGCATTATAGTAAAAAATATCTACTACCTTATTTTCTTTTGCTAAGAAATCTGCGAATTTTAGGAAATTGAAATTTTTGAGGCTCTTTT
>CAYIAV010000092.1:0-2839 GCA_964361505.1 Candidatus Woesearchaeota archaeon
CGGTTTGCTACATCGATGTCGGCTCGTCGCAACCTGGCTGTGCAGAAGCAGCCAAAGGTGGGGGTGTTCACCCATTAAAGCGGCTCGTGAGCTGGGTTCAGAACGTCGTGAGACAGTTTGTTCAATATCTACTAGAGGTGTTTTATGTCTGAGAGCAAGGAGGGCATAGTACGAGAGGAACCGTCCTTCGAGGCCACTGGTGATCAGTTGTCTGACAAGGCAGGCTGAGCAGCTACGCCTCAAATCATAACTCCTGAAAGCATCTAAGGAGGAAAGATAACTCGAAACGAGACATAGGGAGCGCTCATAAAACATGAGGTTGATAGGACTGTGGTGTAAGTTGAGAGCCTCGGCGATCAACTCAGCCAGCAGTCACTAATAGCTCTGACCTATATCTATCTGCTTATGTACAACTTTCATTTTTTTTCACAATATTTTTTCACTTTTTTAAAGTAGTAACTAAATAGAAACTTTTATAAATAAAGAAAAACTAGCAATTCTATGAAGAAATCAACAATTTTATTTATAATATTTTTTATTCTGCTAATCAGTTCAGTTAATGGATTAACTATATCTAATAAAGCAGCTGGAACAAGAGAATTAAATGATCCTGTAATAGGGGGTAAAAGTGCCCCTGTAACAATAACATGGTTTACAGATTACCAGGGCCCATTTGATGCCAGATTTTATTTAGAAACATTTCCTTTAATAAATGAAAAATACATTAAAACAGGAAAAGTAAAAATAATTGTAAAAGATTTCCCTTTAACTGTTATACATAAAAATTCTAAAAAAGCAGCTGTAGCATCTAATTGTGCAAATGAACAAGGATATTATGAAGAATTTTTAACTGAAATTTTTGAGGAAAGAGATGATTGGATAAGATCTCGTGATTTTGTCAACTTAAATCATGGTCTTAGAAAAGTCTACAAAGAGGTATCTCAAAAAGAAGGTTATGATCAATTTAATAGATGTTTAATATCCTCAAAATACAATTCTGAAATAGATTCTGACATAGAAGAAGGTAATGATTTAGATGTAACTGGAGTTCCTACATTTTTCTTGAGTAATGGAGACAAAACAACTAAAATAGTTGGAGCTCAGCCTTTTACAGCATTTGAAAGAGAAATAGAAAATTTATTGTAATTCAAAACCTTTTTATATAAATGTATATTCCACATCATATAGGTAAGCAAACCAACTTTCGCATTTGTGAGGAAAGTCCGTCCACTATTATATCGGCTGCTTAGTCATTAAGTTCCAGAAATGGAAGGCAACCGCTCAGAAACGGCACGGCCTTTTACTGCTAAAGATGTGGTTTAAGAAAAGGTTAGCAATAAACTTGAGATAACAAACTGAATAGGTAAAAGGATACGTTGAAACGGCGAGTCCCAGTCAGTGCAAGTCTTTGATGACGCTCAGTTAAATGTTGGAATAGATCTTCAATGAAGCATGGAATATGCCAAGGGTCTAACAGAAGGCGGCTTATTGCTTACCTATACCTCTCTAAAATAGCCTAAAAACACAAAATTTCCAATAAATTTAAATAAAAGTATATATTCTATATATCAGTATGGCAGATAATAAAATTCACATTCCTTCTAGTCAAGGTGGACTTGTTCGATACTCTGAAGAGTCAACAAGCAAAATCTTCCTGAAGCCAGAGCATGTGATAGCAGCCATTATAATAGTAATAGTAGGCGAGATCTTGCTTCAAACATTATAAAATGATGCCCAGTATCAATCCAAAACAAATGCAGAGTATGATGAAGAAACTTGGCATTAAACAACAGGACATTGATGCTCAAGAGGTTATAATAAAAACACAAAGTAAAAACATTATTATCAAAAACCCTCAAGTCGCTCTTATAGACATGATGGGGAGCAAAAGTTTCCAGATAACAGGAGAAGTAAAGGAAGAATCTCCTATAAGTGAAGAAGATATTGCCACGGTTGCAGAAAAAGCAAATGTAGACAAAAAACAAGCAAGACTAGCATTAGAAAAAGCAAAAGGAGACTTAGCCGAAGCAATTGTATCACTTAAAAGCTAATGCAAACAACGCAAGAATTGCTCAATAATGCGAGTAGGTATTTCAGGTCAGCGGACCACATAGCATATGTTACATACCCTTTATTGCAAGACAATAAATTAATAGTTGCAGTGCTTGAAAACCTAAACAACACAGCACTTTGCATTATGGAAGCAGTATTGCAGCATGAAAAAATAAACCAAGAAAGTTTCAAGGTAAAATATGAAATATTCAAAGAAAGAGCACACAAATACCAAATTGAAGAATCTGAAATAAAAATAATTCAGGAATTAAAAAGTTTATCAGATCAAAGGAAAAAAAGCGATATGGAGTTCGTAAGAAAAGACAAATATATTTTATGGGATCCTTACAAAGGAAAACTAAAAGAGCTCACCATGCAAAGCATGAAAGAATATATAATCAAAATCAAATCATTATTAAGGAAAATAAATGCAAACTTACAAAATGCTAGAAGAACAATCTGAAGCTCAAGAAGAGTTGAAAAGAGCAGATCACTCTATTTTCGTTACTTTGAAGTATACTAAAACATGTGACGTGATTAAAAACACAATTCATAGGCTAATTAATGCTTTTGATTACACCATCATTCATGCCTTAACTGTTCTGAAAAAGAACAAAAAGATTAAGGATATTCCTTCAACCCCTCTTTCTCGGGCAGAAATGCTCAAAAAAACTTATCGCAAACCAGAAATCACCGCTTTTATCAACTTTTATTTTATGCTATGCAGGATTAATCGCGCCAATTACAGCAAAAAAGAAGAGTTCAGGAAAAATGTAACTTTAATTGT
>CAYIAV010000093.1:0-2646 GCA_964361505.1 Candidatus Woesearchaeota archaeon
ATTTCTTCATATTGCATGATTAAGTAATAAAAAGAAAAAAAATAAAAAGGTATCATTCATAAATCTCTGATTCCATCCTCAGTAACAATAAAGATAGACTCAGCATCAGCCAAATGTGGGCTATCAATCAGCTTTGCAACTCTAGACCCTTTTTTCCCTTTTCTTAGGTACACTCTAGTCTGAGAGTTATGTACTATAAATCCATT
Source organism: Candidatus Woesearchaeota archaeon (assembly GCA_964361505.1). Classification (GTDB taxonomy): domain Archaea; phylum Nanobdellota; class Nanobdellia; order SCGC-AAA011-G17; family GW2011-AR20; genus JACQNJ01. Next base: position 207 of record CAYIAV010000093.1, read on the forward strand.
AGCAATATAGTTCTCTGTATTTGGTACTGCAAAATCATACAAAACACCATCATAATCTCCAATATCTATCTGTCTTATCTTCTCTCCCTTAATCTCTGAACTAATCAATTTAATCAAAAAATCCAGTTTATCTTTCAACTCAGAGGATTCAATAGATGTATTAAGCAAGAATTTAACAACTTTCTTTAGATCTCTCATCCCCACATATTTGTAACTACTTTGTCTCGGTTTTAAAATTTTAGAAGGGCATATTCCAACAGATTTAGTTAAATTCCATAAATCTTTCCTTTTTATTGGAGTCATCTCTTGATCATACGATCCTTCACAATAATTTTTCCATTTACTCAATATCTCGCTTTTGTCTATCGCACTAAACCCTATCATTGATGAATATCTCAATACAGAAACTGTATCTTTTATATCTACATGGAATATTCTATTCCCGTTATGCAAATAAGTTCTTATAGCAGACCTAATACCAACCCTATCTAATAATAACTGGATGTAGGTTAATACTTTCTCATCTTTTTGGCTAGCTGAAATCCTTGGTTGTTTTTTGCTGATTGAACCTTCTGCATCAAAAAATCCCCTCAAGAAAGCACAAATATGTTGTTTAGGAGATTTGCTTATGTAATCAAACAAATCAATATAAACTTCATAAGTTAGATCTCTTATTATTTTGTTATTTATGTCCAGATTGAAACAATTTTTTCCATTAATCTTTCTAATATTCCCACAAACTCTGAAATTTTTATTAAAAAGATTATTGTAAGTTTCTAAAACATCATATCTTGCATCTCTAAATCTCAAAGATCTGTCTTCAAAACCGCCATCTCCTAAAAAGTAGCCTAAAATTTGTGCAAATTCAACATTCAAAGTTTCTGGAATTACATAATTTTTATATTTATTAGATTCTACAATATCTACAAATTGCAATAACTGTTCTCCGACATAATTCACAGACAAACTATGAAAGTTATTGAAATCTGTCGGATATCTTTGGTTTAAGACTCTACGAAATTGTCTAGGTGTAATAAACAGATTATTGCACAATTCATTTCTATCAATATTCTTGATGCTCTCTTTGACCAAGCCAACCCCCTCTTCAGAAAGTTTGGCAATTTTTGGTATATCTATTTTAGGCAATTTTTGTTCTTCCCCGCAAATTTCTAAGTTAGATGCCTGTAATACATAATCTCCTACATTCAATTGCTCTGCTCTAACTTCCTCTATACAAAAATTATCAATCCTAAAAAATCTGTGTTTCCCAGAAGATTTAATATGCCTAGTTGTCTTGATGTCATAAATCTTCCCATCTCCATTCTTAATAACAACAGTTCCAATTTTGTTTTTATCTGATTTTAAACTATTCTTCAGGTCAAAACTAACAACATCCTTGTAGTTAAATATCTCTTCTATTGGCTTTATCAGTCCATTCCCTAACTGAATCATAGTTCCTGGCATTAAGCAATTATGCCCCACTATATGCCCTCCTATTGCTGCAGTTGGATCTCCAAAGAAAGTATCTGGTTTCGCCATAACTTGATTTGTCACATATACGCAAACATTATAGGTCATTGCTAGTTTCATTAAAGTATGCATATGTCTATTCAATTTTTGTTGCCTATCAGCAAGTTGCCCTCTACCAGAAAAATCAGCTCTAAAGTGACTTGTCAATGAATCAACAATCATTAACTTGTATTCTCCTGTTTTAATTAAATCCTCAGCTTTTTCTGCTAATAACATTTGATGATCTGAATTAAATGCTCTTGCAACCTTAATGTTCTTCAAAACTTCCTGAGAATCTAATTTCAAAGCAGTAGCCATTTGCACAATTCTCTCTGGTCTAAAAGTACTTTCTGTATCAATAAATATAGCCTTCCCATCATTGCCTCCTTTTTCTTTAGGCAGTTGTACATTTACCGCAAGTTGATGCGCTATTTGGCTTTTTGACGAACCAAATTCACCAAAACACTCACTTATGCCTCCAGATTCAAATCCTCCGCCAAGCATTGAATCAAAGGTTCTGCTTCCCGTTGAAATCTTAGATACCTGTTCTCTCTTCCTCAATAAATCTTCTCCACTTTCAAAACCAATCCCCATCATGTCTCTAGCAGATTTTATTATCTTCCTTGCTGCATTTTCAGTAAAACCTCCCACCTCAACAAGTTCTCCAGGGCTTGAAACAGATATAGATAGCAAAGAGTCATATCCTGCACTAACCAGCTTTTCCATAGTAGCAGGTCCAACTCCTGGCAAATCAGCAATGGTAAATTCTTTATCTTTAGACTTTTTTGTCTTAACTTCTTCCTGCTCACTCATGGTCTCCACCTTCTTTTTCATTTTGATTCAATAAAATCTCTTCCTGAGCTTTCTGCATAACAACTAAAACTTTAGACAAATCTCCTTTTCTCAGATTAATAGTCTCATCTCTCCAAAT
>CAYIAV010000094.1:0-2635 GCA_964361505.1 Candidatus Woesearchaeota archaeon
GATTTGCAAGAATTAAAACCAAATTATGGATATTGGGTGAAGATGAATGAGTCTGCAATGCTTGATTATAATGTGGTTTGTTGATTAGTCTTTTCAAACATAATAAACTTTATAAATCCTGATGTTTTATACTTTCCATGGGAATTATAGAAAAACTCGAAACTATGGTTAGAGGAACAGGAACTCTTGTAAGAGGAGCTGCATACACAGGTGTTGCACTTGCATCATCTTTAGGAATGACCTATAGAGCAAATGCTGAAACTATTCCTGCTGATTTTTTTGCAACAACTGATGCAAAAAAAATTGAATTAGCTGATTATGATTCTGTTGTTACAACATCAAATTGGGGTAATTATTATGGAAATATAAAATGGGATGATCCTACTAAAACAAGTGTTACAGTAGGTTATAGGGTTTGGGGACTAGATGATGATAAAAAACCCTGTAGTTTATATGACATAGCTTCACCTTCTCCCGGTGTAGGTAAGTGGGGACTTTCACATTTTTATGAAGATGATTCTACTACACTGAATACAGATGAAGGAGCTAATAATGGAGATGTAATAATTCCTTTAGTAGAAGAAATATCAACAGGAAAAATGTATAATGCCTGGTTTGTTGATGCAAGTTACAATCCTATTTCAATAACTTTCTCAGGAGATAAACTCTCGCATAAAGCAGACATATTAGTAGATACAAACCCAATTATTCCAGAACCTTCAGGATTAGCATTGATTATAACTAGTGCATTAACAGCAGGTGCAGGACTAGGCATTAGAAGAAGATTAAGAAAATAGAATTAGCACCAAATTATAAAAATTAAATACTTCAAAAAAGATGAAAAAAAACATTATTATAAGTGTTATTGTAATATTCTTACTATTATTAGTTGTTGCAGGATTTGTCTTAGCTCTAAATTTACAGACAATTGCATCTACAAATGATTGGCATGATTTTTATGGGTATATAAAAGATGCAAAAGTAGGAGACATAATAACAGCAAAAGATCCTAATGGAATAGTTTGCGGCAGCTATAAAATAGACACTTTAGGAAAATATGGATTTATGCATGTATATGCAGATGATTCTGCAACAACTTTAGATGAAGGTGCAAAAACAAATGATATAATTACTTTTTATTTAAATGGCAATAAATTAAATCAAAACTTTTCTTTTAAAGGAAATAGAGTAATAACTTTCCTGAACCTAACTTTAACATTAAAAGATACTGATAAAGATAAAATTCCTGATATTTATGATTTATGTTCTGGAACACCTGCAAAAACAATGGTAGATAAAAATGGATGCTCTGCACTGCAATTTTGTGGTTTAATAAAAATTAGTTCAACTAAAGATAACTCTAAATGTCAGCTAGCTGATTGGAAAGCTAATGAAGCAGGAAAAAAACCAAATGATTGTCAAGTTAAGACAAGATTATTTTCAATAGCTAAGAAAAGATTCTTTTCAACATATTGCACAAACACGAAAAATGCAAACTAAAAATCAAGAAACCATTTTGTTTATGGTTTCTGGCTGTTAAAATCCATACATTAACTGCATGGTTCAAGGATTTAAATATGAAAAAAAAGGTTTTATTTATTTTTGAAATAGTTTTTTTGATTTTCTTATTATTATTTCTTGCTATATCTCAATTGCAAATTGTACAAGGTACAATAGCATCTGGTGAAGCAATTAAAGGAATAGGTCCTCTGCCTCCTTGCCCTCCTGGTGTTTCTGGAAGATTAGATTATACTGAAACAGATAAAAAAGGAAATAAAGTTGAAGTTTGGTGTGATGGCGGTCAATATAGAATGAAGTTTACACCAGCTGGTGGAAGTGGTGGCTATGTTGGAAAATGTCCATTTCCATGGGGACAAAACATGCCCGCGAAAAAAGTAAATGTTACTATCAATACTACTGATAATAGCACTGTAGTTGAAGAAATTCTAAAAACTGTTTGGGTATCTTTTGATGCTCCTGCTCCTGGTGTTGGAGTAACAGGAACAAACAGGTTAGATAGGATGTGGGTTTATGATTCAAGAACTAAAAAATATATTAGACAAAATACTTTGCATGATGGGGGTTGGGTAACTGGCGCAGATGGCAATTTAACTTATAATGTTACAAGAGTAGTGCCAGATGGAAATGCAACTGCTCCTGCTGATGCTCCTACAAATCCTGATGATTTGGCTGTTATGGGAGATCCTCCTCCTGAAGAAATGGTATTATGTGAAGCCTCTCCTCCAGAATATGAGCTATACACACCAACTCCAGTTACATCTATTGATGAGTATAATAATATAGAAACAAATGTCTACAAAATTCCTTATGGTGAGGAATTAGTAATTGAAAGAATCGAGGCTATTGCTAATAAGCCATTTAACTTTGATATTGAAATGCCTGGTGAAAAAGCTGAACTTGTTAATTACTTTTTAATTTCTGCTCCTTTGGGTATGAATATTAATTCTAATACTGGTGTGATTCATTGGATACCTATGTATAATCAAGTAGGATATAATAATGTAGAAGTAATGATAGAGTATCCTGGCTTAAGTCCTGATATTGATCAGTTTATACTTCAGGTTTTGTTAGATATTGATGATGATGGAATTCCAGACAGAGATGATAATTGTCC
>CAYIAV010000095.1:0-2586 GCA_964361505.1 Candidatus Woesearchaeota archaeon
TTAAAATGAAAGTTGAAATATTGCATAAATCACAAGATGAACTGAATTTTGTTATTGATGGTATAGATGTTACAATGGCAAATACTCTAAGAAGGATTATGTTTGCTGAGATTCCTATAATGGCAGTAAAGGAAGTTGAATTCAAGAAAAATAATTCTGCTCTTTATGACGAGATATTGGCACATAGGATAGGTTTGGTTCCTTTAACTACAGATTTAAAATCTTATAATTTACCCAGTGAATGCAAATGTGATAGGGAAGGATGTGCTCTTTGCCAAGTCCATCTTTCTATTTCAGCTACTGGTCCTTGCAGTGTTTATTCTAAAGATCTTAAAAGTACAGATCCAAAAATTGTTCCAGCTATAGGAGATTTACCTCTTGTTGAGCTTATGAACGGTCAAAAGCTGGAATTTGTAGCTACAGCTGTTTTGGGATTTGGCAAAGACCATGTTAAGCATAGTGCTGGGCATGTTTATTACAAAGGATATCCTGAGCTTAATATTACTGGGCAAAGTAAGGTAAAGGAGGTTATGAAACTGTGTGGAGATGTTTTAAAAGAGTCAGGTAAAAGACTTGAGATTACTGATTTTAAGAAATGGAATGATGCACATGAGCAGTTTTGCGAAGAATGTAATGTTAATATTACTTATAGTGACACTAAATTTATTTTCTTTATTGAAAGCTGGGGTCAATTAAAACCTGAAACTATATTTTTAAAAGCTTTAGAAATTTTTGATAAAAAATTAAGCACTTTTGAGAAAGCTCTTTCTAAGGCTAAATAATCTTATTTTTCAAGATTGATTATTGTTGCTTTATGCTTTTGAGATAAAAACTTTGCAAAATCTCAAATATTGTATTTTCTCTTTGGATGTATTTCTCAAACATAGTTTACCTCTTTATATCTTATATTTAATTTTTTCCCATACATTTCTTTAATCATCTCTAATGCAGGCTGAAAATTATAAATGTTTTTTTTCATAAATTTTATTGTTTCATCCAAAGAATCTACGGGAATATTTTCTGAATAGGACACTTCAAAATCTTCTAAAATTTCAATAGAGTAGAATATTCCTTTTTTAGCACCTATTTTTAAATCTAATTTTTTACAATAGTCATGAAAAACGACTAATTGGTCTCTTTTAACTTTTATAAATATAGGATAGTATTCCCTATATCTGGCTATGTTATAACCTCCCTTGGTCCAGATAAAGACAGCATCTGTTTTTGTAAAACTGTATTTTATTCCGAATAATTCCAATACTGAATAATGAAAGTTGATGTCTTTTAAAAAATTCGCTTTAATATAGCTTAAGGTATTTTTATAAAATTGGTTTTCATCATTCAAAATTAATTTTAATCTGGATTCTTTAAACACCCCCAATTTAATTAACTGCTTGCACCATTTGTATGTCCAGCCGTAACTTAAATTTATTCTCTTAGCTACCAAATTGATTGAATCTTGCTTTCTTATAGCTATTATTATCTTCATCACATAAGGGTTTATTATCTCTATTTCCATAGTTATCACTATAGTGATAAGTACTATTTAAATGTTTTTTTTAAGTCTGATTTGTGTTTTTTGAAATTATTTTATAGTTTTGATTAGCTTCATTAAATGAGTTCGGATTAATTGAAACGAAAATGTTATTAATTGGATGCTTACTTTCTTATGTTGTGCGGAGATGCCGGAGCGGTCAAAGAGCTTTCTTTAGAAAAAATTTTGGAAAGAGAGTTCGACTTAACGGGCACGGCTAAGGTAAAATTTTTAGAAACCGTGTGGCTTAGTGCCTACGCAGGTTCGAATCCTGTTCTCCGCAAACACCAAAAAAGTCGATACGTAGCCTGAGGAAAAAAACCAAAGGCAACGCATGTACTTTTACATATGTTGTACAGCCAGCGCATTAACCACTTTTTTAGATGTGTTGATTAAATATCACTTAGAATTTCTGATGTTCTGATAATTTTAATTTTCTTATATTTTTTTAAAATCAAAAGATCTTTATCTCCTGAAACGATATAATCTGCATTAACATTCACAGCACATTCTATAAATTTATCATCTTTAGGATCTCTACAAATTTTTATATCCAATTTTGGACCAATAACAAAATGAGACACCGATATGATTTTTTGGATAATTTCATCTGGTTTTCGATTTGTTTTTAAAATGATTTCTTTAAATTTATCTCTATTCAAAACATCTTCGATTTCATCTAGAATTTCTTTGGAAATAAATAATTTAAATTTGCCTTTTTCTATCTTTTCAAACAGGTCAGATTCATTCCATTTCCAAAAGAAAGCAGACACTAAAGTATTAGTATCCAAAACAAGTTTATGCATTTCTTACATCTCTGATAGCTTTTTCCAAGTCTTTTGCGGTTAATCCTGATTGCTTTGCTATTTTCTGCAACGGATTGGCTATTTCTCTAAAAGACTTTTTAAAAGCAGGTTGCTCTATCTTTTTAAGTATTATTGTGTTGTTTTCTCCAAATACCAAAAATTTATCTGACTTATTTATCTTCATTTCTTTTCTTAATGAACTAGGAATTACTACTTGTCCTTTTTCAGATATTCTTGTTAATTCAA
>CAYIAV010000096.1:0-2580 GCA_964361505.1 Candidatus Woesearchaeota archaeon
TGGCACGAAACAACTGAAGGTTATGAAATGAGAAAGCCAATATTTGAGATGTATAATGAAGAGCTCTAAACGTTCTGAATTAATAAGGCCAATAATTTTTGGTATGAATGATGCTCTAGTATCAGAAATAGCATTGATAGCAGGTTTAAGTGGGGCAGTTCTGTCAAGCAATATAATAATATTAGCAGGAATAACAGAAGCAGTAGCAGGAGCAATCTCAATGTCTGTAGGCACCTACATCTCTTCAAAATCAAAAGTTGAGTATTACGAAGGTGAGATTGATGAAGAAAAAACGAAAATGTTTCTCAATCCTTTATTAGTAAAAAAAGAAATTGAAAAAATCTACAAAAGAAAAGGATTTCAAGGGAAAGACCTTAAAAAAATAGTAGATATTATCTGCTCCAATAAAAAACATTGCTTAAAAGAACTGGTAGAAGGAGATTTAGGATTAGTAAAAAAAAGATTTGACAAGCCAAAAAAAGAAGCAGTAGCAATGGGAATTTCTTATGGAGTTTCTTCAATGTTTCCATTAGCGCCTTTCTTTTTGATATCATCTTCAAACATATTAACCCAGCAAAATGCTCTTATTCTATCATTATTCATAACCGCAACAGTTTTATTCTTTGCTGGTGTCTATAAAACAAAGTTTACAGGGAGAAACTGGTTAAAAAGCGGTCTTGAGATGGTTGCAATAGGTTTAGTAACATCGGGAATAGGATATCTCATTGGCGTTTTAATCACTAACATTTAAATGACTAAATATTTTATTAGATTAAAAAGAACAGGATGTATAGGTGCTGTTTCATGCGAAGCTATGGCTCCCAAACATTGGAAATTAGCAAATGATGGTAAAATCGATTTAATAAATTCTAAACTGATAGATAAAGAAAATGACATCTGGGAATTAGAAATAGAAGCAAAGGACTTAGAAAAAAACATAGATGCAGCAAAAGCCTGTCCTGTTGCTGTAATAGAGATATTTGATGAAAAAGGGAATAAAATAGCTTAAAATATTTTCTATCTTAAATTTTATATGAGTTTAGAGCACCTTTTAGAAAGCAATATTTATGTTAGAATCGCTCTAGGAAAAGATGGAACACTATTTAATGTATATAAGATTAGAACTATGGGGCATGATGCTGATTCAAAGTGGGAAGAACTGATTTCAACAAATGGAGCAGATGAGCTTGGAAAACCAGCCAGTGACGGCAGGATAATTCCCTCAAGAAGATTTCTTAGAAAATATGGCTTAGATGAAACACCACAAATCTATAATATCGCCAGAAGAGAAATGTCCTTAGTAGGTATAAGGCCTAGAGATGAAAAAGCTTGGTCTTTATTTCCAGAATCACATGTAAATAGTGCATTAAGGTATAAACCAGGATTTTTTGGTGTTCACTATGCTAGACCAAACAAAGACTTTCAGGATCTATTGAAAGCAGAATCAACTTATTTAGATCAAAAAGATCAACATCCAGTATTAACAGACATAAAATATTTCTTCTTAATATTTTACAACATAATCTTTAAAGGAATGCGTAGCAGATAATCACCAGGTAGGCATTCTATTGGCTTTCTTAAAAACATCATATAAAATATAAGATAAACCTTTAGCTTGACTTGCTGCCTTACCCTTGTCATCTTGAGCTCTCCACCCTTCTAATCTTCGCTTCTCTTCTTCCTCATTATCTTTTTTTTGGTCCCTTTTCATACCAAACATTTCACCAAAACCATAGAAAACAGATTTAAAGATGCCAACTTTTTTCTTTTCTTCTTTTTCTTCCTCTTTTTTATCTTCTTTGAAAATTTCTCCAGCTTCTTTCAAATAGCCTTTCAATTCATCTCCTAAAGCTTCCATCGCTCCAGTCAAGCTTCCAAGAATTTCCAAATCCTCTTCCTCATTTAATTTCTCATAAGCTGCAACATCTTTGTCAGTTAAGGCATAAGACTGTATTTCTATAACGCTTCTCCCAGTATGAATTGCTCCTCTTTGATACTCCTGCTGGTAAGCCATTTGAGGTATAGCAACATAAGTAAATTTGGCCCTAATCCATGAATGATAATCTGAATTTTTTACAGCTCTTTTAGCTAGAAGTTCTAAATCAATCTGGCTTGTATCAAAAGCAGCAATAATATTTGGGTTTTTAGAATTTTGGTACATCTGTAATCTTGAAACATTTTTGAAATATGGTTTTAACCAATGAATATACAGTCTCATAACATGATAGTGTTGTTTTAAATATTTAAGCATGAAATTTCTTCTTTGCACTATCTCTTTTTCAGTTTTGATTTTCCAAAGATAATACTGGTATAATTTTCTCTCTAAAACCTCTCTTACCTTTCTATTAATCCCGTTTTCCTTTAATTTTTCAACTTCTTGATGCACTAGTTTACCCATTCCCTCTTTATCTTTATCATCTTTAATACTCGCTCTAACAGTAAAAAATAAATCAGGCAAAACTACAAAACCAACTTGTTGCGCTAATCCAAAAACAGATGTCGGATTTTTACTTCCTCCTTCCACCATGTCAATCCATATACTCTTTAAAGAAATCTCAGCAGCTTCTCCCTCTTCTCCAC
>CAYIAV010000097.1:0-2539 GCA_964361505.1 Candidatus Woesearchaeota archaeon
CCAATACATTATATATTTCGCAATGCCCCTGGTTGATATATGCGGATACGGATTTTCAGACCATTTGTTTATTCCTTCAGTATCTTCATAATAATACATCCTGCCCCAATGAATAAAAGGTGCTGCTCTATTTAGCGCTCTCCTGTCAAAAGCTGGGCTTATGTTTGTTGGTTGCCTTTCTCTTTCCGGACCAAGTGCAAATGTGTTCGTAGTTGTGTTGTATTCCTTTATCCTATAATTTCTTTTAACAGCTATTTCTTCTGAAGGAATGTTCCTATCAAAAGAATCAGGTCTAGCTTTGATATAGCCATAATCGCCAGCAGTATTAAATTGATTAAAACTTAACCCAATTGGCGTATCCAAAATTTCTCTAGTTACTTTAAACTTATTGGGATCTGTATTAAGCCCGCCTTCAGCATGTATAATATAATCTGTAGCAGTTTTACTGTATTTGTGGAATCTTCCGTCTCTTAAGTCGTCTCTAACGCTATCAACTTCATTGTATATGTAAACAGCCATATCTAGCAAATCCAAATAAGCATGGTCTGTTGTGAATCTTTTGTCAACTACCCTTATTCCATTCCTTCTGATGTAATCTATTCTTCTTATGATTTCTGCGCCCCCTGGCTTACTTGTAATAACCTGCCTCTGCCAAGGGTTTTCTCCAATTTCAAACCACCATTTGTCCAGTAATACAACACCCTCTTCATCTATCTCTAATGGGTAGCCATTTTCATCTAAGCCAGTCATGATTCTGCCCCTAACTCTTCTGGTCCTATTTCTAAGTCTTATATCAAACTCTTCAATTTCCCATCCTGTGTTTTCTTCCCATGGCCATGGTTCGAATGCTTTGTATCTATATATGCCATGATTTGGCAATGGTTGATGATTAACGATTCTTGTACCGTATAGTGCCGTATTTTTCCTGGGATCAATATAGACAGAGCGATTATTTGCTGCATCCCAGAAAAATGGCTTAATAACCTTATATGTGTGCTGAAATCTTATGTACCTCTTGTATGATTGTGTCTCCAGCAAGAATTCGTCTCTAAGAGTAGCTAACGAGGTATGCAATCCCCTTTTTTCTAAAAGTTCTCCGAGTGATTTCTCTTCTGTTTCTTGAATTTCTGTAAGTAATTTTGCTACTCCTGACCTAAGATTTGTAGCGAATCTCCTATTTCCAGCGTCCATAACAGCTGCAATTGCTCTTTGATCCAAAGTTTCTTCTAGGTTTTTCCATTTTTCTAATATATCAGCCATTTGGGAAATTCCAAATATAAACAGCTCTTCCTTATTTTCATCTGTCCATTTTATTACTGTTGATCTTAAATCAGAGTAACCTGTGTTTGGGTCGTAGCTAAACCCACTGCCAGTTCTCAATTTTTCAGCTTCAAGCTCAACAATGGATGCATCATCATAGTGTCCTAGTTTTTCATAAATTGCAAATATTTTTTTAGGATCATCCCAAAGGAACGTATCCATAGTATTCCACGCAGTCTCAATTTTAGTTAACAAATCTATCAGATTTTCGTTCATGCTTATAGGTAAAAACGATTTGATAGGTGCAGCTTGGCCTTTTAATGTTCTATACCTAAAAATGTTTGCTGATCCTAATACTCTATTAACTCTGTTCCAAAATATATCCCATCCTTTTTCAGCAGCTGGTGAAACTTTAGGTTGTTCTTGTGGGTTATCTACCATTTTTAATCACCTATCCATAAAAACGATTTGTCAAATTAATTCCTTTCCTTTTGAGTTCGTCAATTAATTGATTTTGAGCCCCTGAAATAAATTCCCGAATCTCTGGCAGCAATTCTTTTGTGCTGCTTACTGGAATTGTAAATTGATTGTCATGGTTTCTTATAAAATTAATTACTCTGCGTAATCTAGGAATAAGTCTTGTATTGACTTTTCCCTCTAACTGGTTTATGTAAGATTCAAAATTATTGGAAACCAAAGGCATATTCACTAATTGACTTCTTGTAGCAGCCAGTTTATCCGATTGAATTGCAGAAAAAAATGCATCTCCTAATGGAATCTGGTTGAATGCTTTGAACCTTTTTAACCAAGAGCCATATCTATCTAATGTTTTACCTAAGTTACTCAGCCTAGTTTCTGGCATAATTCCCAATTTGACCATCAAGTCTATGAGTACTGGCATTATACTAGATATTTCCTCAATAACTTGGGCATCAATTTTGTCAAAATCTTTTCTTAACCTTCCTATGCCCTTCATTAATTTTTCATTTCTTTTTCCTGTGCCTTTATATTCAAACAATTTTTCCTTGGTTTTATGAAATAAAATTAATAACGCCTGTGCAGATGGATGTATGACAGATCGGTTTTGATAAGTAAAATTATTTAATCTTTCAGAAAGCTCTTTTAAGTCTTCTTCCCAAACAGTTGGATTTTCATGAACCTCTTTAGGTAAATTTTCCAAGAAATCTGCAAATTCATGATTGCCAAATGTTTCTCGTACCATCCTGATATATTTTCTCCCCTTTTTTAAATTATTGTAAAAATCATAAAACTCCTCCCA
>CAYIAV010000098.1:0-2531 GCA_964361505.1 Candidatus Woesearchaeota archaeon
ATTTTAAAGGTTTTAGGCGTAGTGACCAAAAAATAGGGTAAACTTAAGTAATTAAGGCATATAAGTTGTTTTTTCTTCACTTATTACGGTGATATAATCAAAACGTTCAACTGAAGCTGGGAAGAGTTTGCTAAAATCGTCTAAGATATTAATCATTTCTTTTAAGTTTTTTACATGAAACTCTACTTCAATTGTTTCTCCACCTATTGTTCTGTCTACTTGGTAAGCGTTTGGATGGCTCTGAAAGAAAGAAGTCATTTTATCTATATCTCGATACTTTGATAGCCTGATTTCTGCTTTATAAAATTGATATCCTAGTTTGTTAACATCAATCATGGCACGATAGCCTTGAATAATTCCTTTCTTCTCAAGATTTTTTATTCTGTAATTAATTGCCTCTGGAGTCATGTTTAATTTGATTGATAAATCTATTAGATGAGCTCTGGCGTTGATGGAAATTTCTTTAAGAATTTTAATGTCTGTATCGTCATGCTGGATAAGACCTTTGCCTCCGAGAATTCTTACTGGTGAAACGTCTTTTTTATCTACTAAGTATGCTTTAGAATAATGGTAAATAGGAGAGTAAACTGAAATTGAATAATCTCCTATTATTTCTAATTCGTTTTTAAGTAAATCATCCCAGATATTATAGAAGTCGTAGATGTCTTTGACTGAAATTCCTAAAGCGACATCCCATTTGCCGGCAATTAATATGACTGCCCAAACTGAATTGAGACTTTTGAGATATGAGATTACTTTTTCTTTTCTGTCTCCAGATAGATTTCTAAACTTTAAGTAAACTCTAAATGTTGTGTAACCTAATCTGGAAGTATCTATCATGGCAAAATAACCTTTAATGAAACCTTCTGATTCGAGCCGTTCTATTCTGTATTTTACTAATTGTTTTGAAATTTTTAATTTTTTTGCTAATTCGCTGTGACTAGCTCTGCCGTTAACGTCTAACAAGTAAAGTAATTCAAGGTCTCTCTTATCTGGTTTTAGTTCACTATTTCTCTTCATATTTAACATAGACTTGCTTTAGTTTATATATTTTACGCTTTGACAAAATTATTGATGGTAGGTTTTAACTATCCTTTAATGTGTGGATTGTTATGGTTGATAGAATAAATCGTGAAAATTTGATTGTAGGAATAGATTTAATTCCATGTAAGGTTAGATGTATCGAGAGTTCACAACCGTGGAATTTTGTATCTGAATTAGGACTTTATTTAGCACGTAGAGATAATTTAGCTCATTCTTCTGAAGGCATTTTTTCTCCAATATACTTGAGGAGAAGAGAATTTACGGAATGCACTGCTTTAATAGATAATCCTTATCGAGATGGGAAAAATTTAGGAGATACTATTATTAATTCTTATCCACTTAATTGGTTTGAAATGGGATTCAATAAAGATAGTCTACATTTAAGACTAACAGATATCGATCCTAAAATTGAAATAAATAAGGGTACTCCTATTATTGAGGATAAAGAGGTTAATTTAATAGTTTATGAAAGGCTGACTCCTGAAGAAAAGTTTAATTTTTTGAGAGGATTTAATGAATCCTTTCTTAAAGGGAGGAAATGGTAATATGAACTTTTCATTAAGGTTTATAAATGCTGTTTTGGGATGGATTTTATGGCAAACGATTTAGATGCTTTGGTAATCACAGATGCAGTGAATGACTCTCAGAGAAGAGTCTTAGATAGAGTGGTCTCTCGCGTTAATGGAGGATTAATAGGTTGGAATAATACAAAGATTAGAACTTATACACCTGAAGAATGTCGCGAGATAGTAGAATTGTCTAAAGGTTTTAGGTCTAAAGATGAATTCATTGATGCTTTGAATAAAGTTAAAGAAGGGATAGATGTTAGTGAATTAATATCTTACTCTAAAAATACAAATCTTAGAATGTATGAAAGATTGTCTAGAGGCGAGAATATTGGTGAAGTGTTATGGGATGCATTTCAAGATAGTTTGCTTAGCAAAGACAGTTTTGAAGGTTCATTGAATTATGCTGTGCTTATGCAAGATGAGTCGAGAAAAGAAGGATATTGTAATGTTTTAGAAGTTTTATTTAATAATCAAGTAGTTTCTGCAGATTTTGGAGCTCCAGGAAAAATGTCCTATCATTTAGTTGGAAGAGGTTTTGTGGCTGAAGGATGTAGATTGCCTTTAGTTACTCAAGAAGGCAAACAAACAGAAAAAAGTGGAATATTATTTCCTTTAGTATTATATTCTGGGATTGAAGAACAAGAGGCATGTGCGGATGAGTTGGTAAATCATGAGATTGTTGGGCACATGATTTTAAGACGGCCTGACCATTCTGTAAGAGATGTATCTTCAAAAGATTGTATTATGTCCGTTCCAGATAACAGAAAAGAGTTTGTGGACTTGGCTATGCAATATAGAGGATTGAAATTTTGCGGAGAATGTGATGTGGCTTATCAGAGATATCTAAAGAGTTAAGTCTCTGTCGAGTATTATTTATAAACCTGTTAAGGTTGTTTAATTTATGGATAAAAGAGGGAT